>DAOMOI010000001.1:0-30019 GCA_035444225.1 Aquamicrobium sp.
GCGGCATCGGCCGGGACCATCGCCATGATCATCACCGCCACCGCCATCGTGCTCGCCCTGTTCGGCATCGCGCTCGCCGCCGGAGGGCTGTGGCTGGCGATCCTCGGCGGCAGCGTGTTCTATCTTCTCGCCGGGCTGGCGCTGCTGGCGAGCGCCGTGCTCGTCCGGCGGCGCAGCGCCATGGCGTTGTGGGTCCATGGCGCGCTCGTGCTCGGCGCGCTGGGCTGGGCGCTTTGGGAAGTCGGCTTCGACTGGTGGCAGCTCGGCCCGCGCGGCGGCGTCCTCGTCCTGATCGCCCTGTGGCTGCTTGCGATGAGCGGGCGCCTCGAACCGGCCGCCTCGCGCCGGCCGGCCGCTTTCGCCCTCGGTCTTCCGGTCCTTCTGTCGATCGCCGCCGCCGGCTATGCCATGACCGTGGACACGCACGACCTCGCCGGCAGCCTGCCTGCCGAACGCGTCGCGTCCGCCCCGCTCGGCGGCGACGTTCCCGACGGCGAGTGGCACCAGTACGGGCGCACGCCGTTCGGGCAGCGTTTTTCCCCGCTCGACCAGATCACCGTCCAGAACGTGTCGGGGCTTCAGGTCGCCTGGCAGTACCGGACGGGCGATGTGAGGTTGCCGGAGGATGTGGGCGAGACGACCTATCAGGTCACGCCGCTCAAGGTGGGGAACAGCCTCTATCTCTGCACGCCGCACAACTGGGCGATCGCGCTGGATGCCACGACCGGCCGGGAAAAATGGAAGTTCGATCCCAATGCCGGCCTCAATCCCGACCGCCAGCACCAGACCTGCCGCGGCGTCACCTACTGGGCCGATCCCGCTTCCGGCCCCGAAACCGCCTGCGCCGCCCGCGTCTACCTGCCGACCTCGGACGCGCGCCTGATCGCGCTCGATGCGGAAACCGGGGAGGTGTGCACGGACTTCGCCGACCGGGGCGCGCTGCACCTCGGGGCCGGCATGCGCTACGACCCCGCCGGCTACTACTATTCGACGTCGCCGCCGGTCATCGTCGCCGGCAAGATCATCATCGGCGGCGCGGTCAACGACAACTATTCGACGCAGTCGCAATCGGGCGTCATCCGCGCCTTCGACGTCAGGACCGGCGAATTGATCTGGAACTGGGATTCCGGCAATCCCGACGAGACCGCGCCGATCGCGCCGGGCGAATACTACACCACCAACTCGCCCAACAGCTGGTCCGTCTTCAGCTATGACGAGGATCTCGGCCTCGTCTACATCCCGCTCGGCAATCAGGTCCCCGACCAGCTCGGCATGGGCCGCAGCGAGAATGTCGAGCGGTTCTCCTCGTCCATCGTCGCGCTCGACATCGAGACTGGGCAGGTGCGCTGGGTCCGCCAGACCGTTCACCACGACCTGTGGGACATGGACGTGCCGGCCCAGCCGGTGCTGATCGACCTGTCGCGCCCCGACGGCGCCACGGTTCCGGCGCTGGTCGGGCCGACCAAGCAGGGCGACATCTACGTGCTGGACCGCCGAACCGGCGAGCCGGTCATTCCCGTGCGCGAGGTGCCTGCGCCCGGCGGCGCGATCCCGGAGGACTTCACCGCGCCGACGCAGCCCGTTTCCGGCCTCAGCTTCGAGCCGCCGGCGCTGCGGGAAAGCGACATGTGGGGCATCACCCTCTTCGACCAGCTCGCCTGCCGCATCGCCTTCCACCGGCATCGCTACGAGGGCCGCTACACGCCACCCTCCCTCGAAGGCACGATCGTCTACCCCGGCAATTTCGGCACCTTCAACTGGGGCAGCGTCGCGGTGGACCCGGAGCGGCAGGTGATGTTCGGCATGCCGACCTATCTCGCCTTCACCGCGCGCCTCGTGCCGCGCGACGAGATTCCGCCGAGGGGCGAGGACGAGAAAGCGAGCGAGCAGGGGCTGAACCGCAACGACGGCGCGCCCTACGGCGTCTATATGGGGCCGTTCCTCGGCCCGCTCGGCATCCCGTGCCAAGCTCCGCCATGGGGCTATGTCGCCGGCGTTGACCTGCGCACCGGGGAGATCGCCTACCGGCACAGGAACGGCACCGTCTACGACATGACGCCCCTGCCGCTGCCCTTCAAGCTCGGCGTGCCCGGCATCGGCGGCCCGATGATCACGCGCGGCGGCGTGGCCTTCCTCGCCGCGGCCGTCGACGACTACCTGCGGGCCTACGACGTCTCGACCGGCCGCCAGCTCTGGCAGGCCCGGCTTCCCGCCGGCGGCCAGGCGACGCCCATGACCTACACCGCGCAGGACGGCAGGCAGTTCGTCCTCATCGTCGCCGGCGGCCACGGCTCGGTCGGCACCAGGGCGGGCGACTACGTCATCGCCTATACGCTGCCGTAGGAACCAATCTGGAAGGAACAACGGATGTCTTCGAAGCGACTGGACGGCAAGGTTGCCATCGTCACCGGAGCCGCGCGCGGCATCGGCCGGGCAACCGCGATCGCATTCGCGCGCGAGGGCGCGGCAGTGGTCGGCATCGACATCGCCGGGCCGGTCAGCAAGACGCTCGAGGTGGAGCCGGCCACGCCCGCCGATCTCGATGAGACGGGACGGCTCGTCGAGGCCGCCGGCGGCCGCTGGCGCGCGCGCCGGCTCGACCAGCGCGACATCGCCGCCCTGCGCGAAGCGGCCGCCTGGACGGTCGAGACCTTCGGCAGGATCGACATCCTCTTCGCCAATGCCGGCATCCAGGCGTTCAGGCCGATCCTGGAGATGGAGGACGCCGACTGGCACGACCAGATCGACGTCAATCTCAACGGCACCTGCAACGCGATCCGCGCGGTGGCGCCCCATCTGGTCAGCAATGGCGGCGGGCGCATCATCGTCACCTCGTCGACGCAAGGGCAGCATGGCACCAAATACGGCGCGGCCTATTCGGCCTCGAAATGGGGCATCATCGGCCTGATGAAATCGGCGGCGCTGGAACTCGGGCAATACGGCATCACGGTCAACGCCGTCATCCCCGGCCTGATCGACACCCCGCTGACGCGCCACAGACAACGTTACGCGCAGGCGATCGACGACCTGTCCAATTCCGAGCCGCTGGAGAAACTGGAAGCCGAGGCGAAGCAAAAACTCGCCGCCAGGTCGCCGCTCGGCGTGCCATGGCTGCCGCCCGAAGCCATCGCCCCGGCGGTCGTCTTCCTAGCCAGCGACGAGGCCGGCATGGTCTCGGGCGCGGCCTATGACGTGACCGGCGGCGACAGCGCCAACAACACGGCCTGATCCCCGCGGCCGCTCCCTGTAGCGGTCAGCCTTCGGCCGGCTCCGCCTCGTTCTGGGCGATCAGCAGGCTGCATGAGAGGTCTTCGAGCAGGCTCGACCCGACCGAATCGCCCCACCAGCGGGCGAAGGAACTCTGGCGGCGGTGGCCGACGACGACGAGATCGGCGCCGCATCGCTTCGCCGTGGCGGTGATCTCGCGGGCCGGACTGCCGAATTCCAGCCGCGACTCCGGCGCGAAGCCGAGCGCCCTCAGGCGCTCCACGCCCTCGGCAAGGATCTGCGCATCGGATTCGCGCTGGTGCTCGATGGCGCCCGGCGCCGCGCCCTCGGCCATCATGATGCCGGCGGAGAGGTTCACCACCGCGAGCAGCACCACCTCGGCGCCGCAAAGCCGGGCGAGCATCGCGCCCTCGCGCAGGGCGCGCCGCCCCTCGACCGAGCCGTCATAGGCAAGCAGGATTTTCCGATACATGGACGAACTCTAGCAACCTCGTTGCCAAGGCGAAAGACCCGAGCTACAGATAGCAACCTATTCGATAGGAAGCTATCCGTATGGATGTCGGCGAGCAACTCGCGATCGAGCTCGGGCGCGTGCATAGGCAGTGGCGCAAGCGCCTCGACGAGCGGCTGAAGGAAACCGGGCTGACGCAGGCGCGCTGGCTGGTGCTTCTGCATCTGTCCCGCACCGGGCCGATCTCGCAGCGCGACCTCGCCGAGCTGCTCGGCGTCGAGGGGCCGACCCTCGTGCGCGTGCTCGACCGGCTCGAGCAGCAGGGGCTGGTCGAGCGCCATGCCTCCGGGGAGGACCGCCGCGTCAAGCGCGTCCACCTCGCCGACGCGGCGCGCCCCGTTCTCGCGGAGATAGCGAGCATCGCCGCCGCGCTGCGCAGGGAGCTGCTGGCGAATCTGGCCGACGAGGAGCTTCGAACGGCGTGGAAAGTCCTCAAGGACATCGGGGACCGGCTGGAGAGCGTGTGAGTGGACAAGGTGGTCGAGCTCGTAAAGGACAGCGAAATCGAGGAGCGGCGGGAGGAGACCCCGCCGCCGCGCCCTGAAGCGGGAAGACGCCGCGGGAAGGGCAGCCTTCCCGTCCTGATCTCGCTCGCGGCCCTCGTCGCGGCCGTTCTCGTGGCATGGCCCTGGCTTGCCGCGCGCTGGACCCATGTGGCCATCGACGACGCCCGCGTCGCGGCCAATCTGGTCACGGTCAGCAGCGAGGTCAGCGGCCGCGTCACCTCGGTGCCGGTGATCGTCGGCGACCGCGTCGCCAAGGGGCAGGTGCTTGCGACCATCGATGCCGAACAGGTGTCGCTCGAACTGACGGCGCTCGATGCGCAGATCGCGGGCGTCGCCTCCCAGCAGGACCAGCTTCGCGCCCAGCAGGAGATGATCCGCACGCAGGTCGAGGCGAAGCTCGCCGCCGGCCGCACCCAGGTCGCGGCGGCGGAAGCCGCGCATCGCGCCAGCGAGGCGACGCTCACCAATGCCCGCAGCCGCTTCGAGCGCATCAGCCGGCTGGCCGAGAGCAACGTCACCTCCGAGCAGGCGCGCGAGGAGGCGCAGGCCGCGCTGACGACGGCGCTGGAGCAGGAGCGCGTCGCCGCGGCCGGCATCGACACGGCGAAGGCCAATGTCGAGGTCGCGCAGGCGGAAGCGGCGCAGATCGCCGTGCTCGAGCGCCAGATCGCGACGCTCGAGGCGCAGAAGGACGCGCTTGCCGCGCAGCGCGACCAGAAGCGCGTCGATCTCGCGCGCCGCGAGGTGCGCGCCGGCTTCGACGGGGTCGTCGACGCCACCTTCATCGACGCCGGCGAGTACGTGTCGCCGGGAACGCGGCTGCTGATCTATCACGACCCGGCCGTGGTCTGGGTCGACGCCAATGTGAAGGAGACGGATTTCGCCCGGGTGAAGCTCGGCGCGCCGGCCGCCGTCACCGTCGATGCCTACCCTTCCGTCGCGTTCCAGGGCGAGGTCGCGCGGCTGGGCGAGGCGGCGACGAGCCAGTTCGCGCTGCTGCCCAGCCCCAACCCCAGCGGCAACTTCACCAAGATCACCCAGCGTCTGCCGATCCGCATCGCCATCGAGCAGAGGGACGGGCTGCTCCGGCCGGGCATGATGGTGGAAGTCAGCGTCGATGTCGTCGATTGACGCGCTGTTCGCCCGCTACGGGCCGGCCTATCGCTGGCTCGCGACCGGGACGGTGATGATCTCGACCATCGCGGTCGTGCTCTCCACCACCATCGTCAACGTCGCCATTCCCGACGTGATGGGCGCGTTCGGCATCAGCCAGGTGCAGGCGCAGTGGATCTCGACCGGCTTTCTCGCCGCGATGACCGCCACCATGCTCCTGACCGACTGGGCCGACAAGGCATTCGGCCAGCGCGCGGCCATGATCGGCTCGCTGGTCCTGTTCATGCTGGGCTCGATCCTCGGCGGCGTCGCGCCGAACGAGACCATGCTCACCATCGCCCGCGTCATCCAGGGCGCGGCCGCCGGCATCGTCCAGCCGCTGGCCATGATCCTGCTGTTCCAGGTCTTTCCGCCCGACCGGCGCGGCGCGGCGATGGGCGTGTTCGGCATCGGCGTCGTGCTGGCGCCGGCGCTGGGGCCGTGGATCGGCGGCCTGCTGATCGACACCTTCAGCTGGCACTACGTCTTCTTTCTCGGCATCCCGTTCGCGATCCTCGGCATCGTCCTGTCCAACCTCTTCCTGCCGACGCGGATGGAGACCGGCCCGCGCCCCGGCTTCGACTGGGGCGGGATGGCGCTTCTGTGCATCTTCTTAGGCTTCGTGCTCAACGCGCTGACAAACGCCCAGCGACAGGGCTGGACATCCGACCCCATCCTCGTCCAGTTCCTGATCGCCGCGCTCGCCGGCGCGGGCTTCGTCTGGTGGGAGATCCGCACCGCCCGGCCCATGCTCGACCTCAAGCTGTTCGCCAACCTGCCGTTCTCGGCCGCCTCGCTGGTCGCCTTCATCATGGGCGCGGGGCTGTTCGGCTCGACTTATCTGGTGCCGCTCTTCGTGCAGACGATACAGGGGATGACGCCGACGCAGGCCGGGCTGCTGCTGATGCCGTCGGGCCTGATCCTCGTGCTGATCTTCCCGCTGGCGGGGCGGCTCTCGGACCGGGTGCCGGCGGGCTATCTCATCGGCGCCGGCATGTTCATCTTCGCCTGGTCGTCGTGGCTGACCGCTTCCCTCAGCATCGACACCACCTTCTGGACGCTGGCGTGGTGGACGGTCATCTCCCGCATCGGCCTCGGCCTCGTCTTCCCCTCGCTGACGGCCGGCTCGCTGAAGGTGCTGCCGCGCGAGCTGATCGCGCAGGGCTCGGGCGCGATGAACTTCATCCGCCAGCTCGGCGGCGCCTTCGGCGTCAACCTTCTGGCCGTCTTCCTCGAACGGCGCACCACGCTCCACGCCGACGCGCTGGCGGCGACGCAGACCAGCGACAACCCGGCGACCATGGACCTGCTCGCGCGGGTCGCGGGCATGGTCAAGGCGGCCGGCCTGCCCGACTTCCAGCAGCTTCCCGCCGCGCTCCAGTTCCTCGGGCAGGTCGTCGCCATCCAGGCGAACACGCTCGCGTTCCACGACGGCTTCCTCGTCGTGACCCTCATCTTCCTGATCGCGCTCCTGCCGACCTGGCTGCTCCACCGCGCGGCCGGACGGACGTAGCCGGTCGCCGCCTATCCTATCCGATCACGGCCAGCGCCGCTCCGGCCAGGGCGGACAGTGCGACGACGATCCACGGCGCGACCCTCCACGCCGTCAGCGCCACGAAACCGGCGAGCGCCAGTGCGAAGTCGCGCAGGTCGGCGATGGCGGTGACGAACACCGGCGAATAGAGCGCGGCGGCGAGGATGCCGACGACGGCGGCATTGGCTCCCTGCATGAGCGATTGCGCCGCCGCCATCGTTCGAAAACGATCCCAGAACGGCAGGACGCCGATAAGCAGCAGGAAGCCGGGCAGGAAGATCGCCAGAAGGGCAAGGCCGGCGCCGACGACGCCATGGGGTTCCGGCCCCAGCACCGCGCCGAGATAGGCCGCGAAGGTGAAAAGCGGTCCCGGCACCGCCTGGGCGGCGCCGTAGCCGGCAAGGAAGACGTCAGGCGTGACCCAGTCGCGTTGAACCACCTCCGCGTCGAGGAGCGGCAGCACGACGTGGCCGCCGCCGAAGACCAGAGCGCCCGCCCGATAGAAGCTGTCGAATACGGCAAGCGCCTGCGACCATCCCGCCAGCAGCGGCAGCAGGGCCAGCAAGGCGAAGAAGGCGACGATGGCGCCGACCGCCCCGCTTCGTGAAACGGGCAGGGCAAGATGACGATCCGCGGGCTTGCCCGCGCCCCGTCCAAGCGCAAGCCCGATCGCCGCGCCGGCAACGATGGCCCCGACCATGCCCAGGGCCCCGGGCATGAAGGCCAGCATCGCGACGGCGAGGACGGCGATGGCGGCGCGCTCGCGGTCCGGGCACAGGTTCCTCGCCATGCCCGACACCGCCTGTGCCACGATGGCGACGGCGACGATCTTGAGGCCGTGCAGGGCGCCGCCGCCGGCCGTTCCCGTGATCGCCGCGGCGGTCAAGGCGAATGCCAGCAGGATCAGCGCCGACGGTAGGGTGAAGGCGATGAAAGCAGCCAATGCGCCCGGCCATCCGGCCCTCATCATGCCCAGCGCAAAGCCGACCTGGCTTGATGCGGGCCCGGGCAGGAACTGGCAGAGCGCGACCAGATCGGCATAGGCGTGGTCGTCCAGCCAGCGCCGCCGCACCACCAGCTCGTCCCGGAAATATCCGAGATGGGCCACCGGGCCGCCGAAGGACGTCAGGCCCAGTTTGAGAAAGGCGACGAACACCTCGCCAGCGCCTTTCGATGCCGTCATCGTCTTCCGCTCCCGGTTTCAACGCTCTGTGCCTTGGTTGCGAGGCCGGCGTCAACAGGCTCCCGGGGTGGAAGGATCGGTCGGCGGCGGCACCCCGACGCGGCCGCGCCCCCGAAGCCCGGTCAAGGAACCGTCGGGCATTCCCCGCATTGTTGGAGACAGGTGAAGCGCGGCTCCCTTCCCGGCGACCGCCGCCGATGGAGAGAGGACCATGAAGACCTTCTTCCGCGACAACGGACTGACGGTCGCGCTTGCCGCGATGTTCCTGTTCAGCGCGCTGGGCATGATGTGGTCCGGCCATACGGCCTACAATCAGGAGCTTCGGGAGCACGGCGCGGAGGCGGTCGGGCTCGTCGCCTACATGACGAGCGGGAACTTCCTCTCGGCCCTGTTCGAGAACTGGGAGAGCGAGTTCCTGCAGATGTCGGCCTATGTGATGCTGACGGCGATGCTGTTCCAGCGCGGCTCGGCCGAGTCGCGCGATCCCGACGACCCCGGCCGGCCGGGCGACGAGCTGCCGCCGACCAGGCGCAGGCGTCATCCGGTCCTGTCCTGGCTTTACGCCTATTCGTTGGGCCTGGCGCTGGCCTTTCTGTTCATCGTCTCGTTTGCCCTGCACTGGTGGGCAAGCCTCGCCGCCGCGAACGAGGAGGCGCTCCGGCACGGCGGCGAAACCCAGACCCTCGCCGCCTATCTCCTCGATGCGCGGCTCTGGTTCGAATCCTTCCAGAACTGGCAGTCGGAATTCATGTCGACCGCGGTGCTGGTCGTCCTGTCGATCTTCCTGCGGCACAAGGGCTCGCCGGAATCGAAGCCCGTCGGCGCGCCGAACTCCGAAACCGGCGGATAGGGCGCGGGCCCGCCGCTGATCGGCCTGCCGTCAGTCCTCGGCTTCCCGCCCGTATGCCTTGCGGAGTTCGTCCTTGGCGTCCTCCAGAACCTTCCTCCGGTCGGCGGGAAGGTTCTTGCCGGCGCGATTGATGTAGAAGGTCAGCATCGACATGGCGGAGCGGAACGGTTCCGACTTGCGGTTCCCGCTTCTGTCGGCCGATCGCTTCAACGACGCCGCGATCTCCTTCGGATCGTCCTTCTCGAATATATGCGGCTCCAGGTCGAGCGCGTGGCTATGTTCGGTGACCTGGGCCGACCATTTCCCGGTCTTGGCCATGGCGTGCTCCGTAATGCAGCCGCGCGCGGTGCGTAGGCCTTCCACGCGGGCCGCGAGGCCGCCGTCACTCGGCGCGCCGTTGCAGGAAAAACTGTCCTGCAAAACGCGCCTCCAGCCATGTCATGTGGTGCAATCCGGCTTGCCGTGCAATGCTCGGCTACGCCGAGGAGGCCGAGATCGAAGTGCTCCATGCGCTTCGCGTTCGACCGCGTGGCTGCGGCGACGGCGTCAGCCATGCATTGCCGACGTGACGGGGGTGGGCGTCAGCCGTTTCGCCACTGTCCCGGCTGCGAGCCGGGACGCCTCCGCCGCGCCGGCCAGATAGCCCGCCTCGCGTGGGCTGGTTTCGCTGCCGGCGAGCGTCAGCCGGTCACGCCACGTCCCCGATGTCCAGCCCTCGGCCGAACCGTGCGGATGATCCGCCGAAAGCCGGTCTTGGAGAGTCGCGGTCAGCGGGTCGGCGGCCCAGTCCTTGTAGAGCGTCGCGCGCGGGTGCGCGGCTTGCGGCCCGAAGATGCGGGCGAGCTGCCGCACGCAGGCCGTGACCAGCGCGGCCTCGCCGAGCGTCTCACGCTGCTCGGCGCCGATGCCGACGAAACCGAACAGCGCCGCGCGGCCCGAGGCGAGCGTCGCGTCGTGGATCTCGACCAGCGGCCCGACCATGCTCTGCGCCGTGCCCGAGAGGCCCGCATCGCGCCAGAAGGGCCGGTCGTAGATGGCGAAGACCTTGGCGTGCGGCGCCATCCATGTCGGCGTGTCCTGCCAGCGCTGAAGCATCTGCGGCTCCGGCGCGGGATCGAGCCGCATGGTCGCGGCAAGGATGCGCGGCGGCAACGCGGCGATGACCTGTCCCGCTCGCACCGTTTCGGACTGTCCGTTCGCGCTCACGACCGACAGCTCGATACCCTCGTCCATCAGCCGCATGCCGGCGGCGCGGGCCCCGAAGCGGAGCCGGTCTTGCGGCAGGTCGCGCATGATGGCGCGGATCAGGGCCCCGGTGCCGCCGGCGAGCCGCATCGACTGCGGTTCCTGCCGCATGCCCGGAAAGCGGTGCGGCGCCTCGCGCGACATGCGCTCGAACACCACGTCGCCCTCGCTGTGCTGGCCGAACGAGGCAAGGCCGAGTTCCGCGACGAGATCGCCGATGGGCGGCTGCATGCCCGGCCAGAACCATGACGGGCCGAGGTCGAAGCCGTCCGCGGCGGGCTCGCCGGGCTCGCCCGTCTCGCCGGCGGTCAGGATGCGCCCGCCCGGCCGGTCGCGCGCCTCGAACAGCATGAAGTCGATGCCGGCGCGATGAAGCAGGCGCGCGGCGTTGAGCCCGGCCAGACCCGCGCCGATGACGGCGACCTGAACGTCCATCACGTCCTGTTCCCGAGCGTCATTGCGGCATCGACAGGATGTCGGGATGCTGGAGCGGCGCGTCCTTGAACCAGATGCGCGCGCCTTCCGGCGCGACCGTCGCCGTCAGCGCCTGCCCGGCGGGAAGCCGGCCCCAGCTCTGCGGTGCCAGCTCCTCGCCGTCCACGCGCGCGCTGCCGGATAGCAGGATGAACTCCAGCCCCCGCTCGTTGCCGACCGTGACCGTGGCGTCGCCGCGCCAGTCCTCGATCGCGACGCGCTCCGCGCCGTCGTCGAACAGGGTGCGCGCGGCGGTCGCGCCCTCGCGCAAGGGCGCCGCTTCGCCCTCACCGGGCTGACGGACGATCTGGGTCTCGTCCCCTTCGCGGAACTGCCACAGGCGCACGAAGATCGTGCAGCCTCCGGCCGCGGCCGGCTCGTGCGAAGTGCCCGGCGGGTTGCGGAAGTAGCTGCCGGCCGGATAGTCGCCGTGTTCGTCCTGAAACGTGCCTTCCAGCACGAGGATTTCCTCGCCGCCGCTGTGGACGTGGCGCGGGAAGGCGCTGCCCGGCGCATAGCGCACGACCGAGGTGGCGCGTGCCACCTCGCCGCCGACGCGATAGAGCATGCGCCGGTCGACGCCGGCCGCCGGGCTTTTCACCCAGTCGAGCTTCGCCGCATGGACGATGACGGGTCTGGTCAGGTCGTCATTGATGCGCATCGGCTCTTTCTCCCATGGTCAGCACCATCCTGAACTTGACGTCGCCCGACCGCATCCGCTGATACGCCTCCGCCGCCCGCTCCAGCTTCATGGTCTCGATCCTCGGCCGCACGCCGGTCAGGACGCTGAAGTCCAGCGTGCGCTCGCTCTCGTAGGGCGAGCCGGT
This sequence comes from Aquamicrobium sp., assembly GCA_035444225.1. Taxonomy (GTDB): domain Bacteria; phylum Pseudomonadota; class Alphaproteobacteria; order Rhizobiales; family Rhizobiaceae; genus Aerobium. The sequence continues at coordinate 11,511 of DAOMOI010000001.1, forward strand.
GATCGAGCCGATCACGCCGCGCTCGCCGCCGATCAGCTGGCCCATCGCCACCGGCAGGGGATCCTTGCCGACGCCGAGAAGGACCATGCGCCCCTCCGGCGCGAGACCGGGCATGAGCGCGGCGACCGGCGCGGCATGAACCGGCGTCGACAGGATCGCCTTCGCGCCGCCGAGCGCCTTCAGGGCTTCCGCTCCATCCTCCCGTTCGGTGTCGATGTAGCGGTGCGCGCCGAGGGCGAGTGCATCGGCGGCGATGTCTTGCCCACGGCCAATGGCGATTACGCGAAAACCCATCCTGCGCGCATATTGCAGGGCCATGTGGCCGAGCCCGCCGATGCCGAAGATTGCGACGGTGTCGCCGGCCTCGGCGCCGCATTTCTTCAGCGCGTTGAAGGTGGCGATGCCGGCGCAGAGGATCGGCGCGGCCTCCTCAGAGGAGAGTTCGTCGGGAATGGAAACCAATCCCGTGGCGCGGGCGACCATCATCTCGGCATAACCGCCGTCGCAACTCACCCCGACGGTCGGCTGGTTGAGGCAGAGGTGGAAGCGCCCGGCGCGGCATTGCCGGCATTCGAGGCAATGGCCGCCCTTGCGGCCGACGCCGACGCGCTGGCCGATGCGCCACATCGCCGGCACGTTCGGCCCGATGGCCGCAATGCGGCCGACGACCTCGTGGCCGGGAATGCGGGGCGGTTGCAGCGCGGGGTCGGCATTCTCGATGTCGCCGGCGTCGGCGCCGCAGATGCCGCAGGCTTCGACCGAAATCAGGACGTGGCCCGCGCCAGGCCGGGGGAGGGGCCGCTCGACGAGTTCGAGCCGGCCCGGTTCCGTTACCTGTATCGCGCGATAGGTTGCCGTCATGCCGCGCGCTCCTTGTCCGAGCGGAATTCCGCAACCGCGCGGCTCAGCCGCGCGATCGCCTCGTCCACGGTGGCGCGCGGGCAGCCGAGATTGACGCGCATGTAGCCATGTCCCTCCGCGCCGAATTTCTGCCCCTTGTCGAACCACAGCCGAGCTTTGGTCAGCATGAACCTGTTCAGCGCCTCGGCATCCATGCCGAGATCGCGGCAATCCATCCATGCCAGATAGAGCGCGTCGGCCGGCAGCACGCGCAAGCCGCCGTTCAACCCGTTGACTGCGCGCGAAAAATGCGCGTGGTTGGCACGGATATAGGCCAGCAGTTCCTCCAGCCACGGCTCGCCATGCGTATAGGCGGCCTCGGCCGCGACCATGCCCATCACGTTGACCAGCGGGAACATGTTGCGGTCGTACTGGCGCTGGAATTCCGCGCGCAGCCGCCGGTCGGGGATGAACAGATTCGCGCTTTGCAGGCCCGGCAGGTTGAAGGTCTTGGACGGCGCGGTGCAGGTGATGCTGTTTCGCGCGAAATCCTCGCCGAGGCTGGCGAAGGGCACATGCTTCAGCACCGGGTTCACGATCAGGTCCTGATGGATTTCATCCGCGACGACGAGAACGCCGTGGCGGGCGCAGATCTCGCCCATGCTGCGCAGCTCCGCCTCGCTCCAGACATTGCCCGTCGGGTTGTGCGGGTTGCTCAGGATGAAGATCTTCGTGTTCGGGCGGATCGCCGCCTCGAAGACCTTCTCGTCGTAGCGATAGCCGTCCTCCGTGCGCATGAGCGGCGCATCGACGGGGAAACGGCCGTTCAGCAGCACGTCGTCGCGGAAATGCGCGTAGACCGGCGGCTGGATCAGCACGCCGTCGCCCGGCGCGGAGAACGCCTGCACGATGGTCTTGATCGCGGTGATGATGCCGGAGGTCTGCACCACCCATTCCGGCGCGACCTCCCAGCCGAACCGTCTGCGCTGCCAGCCGGTCACGGCCGCGACATAGCTTTCCGTCGCCCCGCCCGGATAGCCGAACACGCCCTCCCGCGCGGCTTCGACCAGCGCGTCGATCACCGGCTGCGGCGCGCGGAAATCCATGTCGGCCACCCACATCGGCAGCGGATCGGCCGCCGCCTCTTCCGCGGCCAGCATCGCTCGCGCGCCGCCCCACTTCATCGAGTTGGACGCGCGGCGGTCGATCACCTCGTCGAAGCGGGAAGCGGATGCGGCGGCAGTCATATCGGGCCTCATGGATGGCATGCGTTGACCTGTCCGTACCAGAAGCGCATCATGAACAAAAATGGCAATAATTCACAGATTAATGCAGGAATTGCATAATGCTCGATCGCCAGCATCTTGCCATCGTCCGCGAGGTCAGCCGCGCCGGCAGCGTCACCGCCGCCGCCGATCGCCTGAACCTCAGCCAGTCGGCGATCAGCCACGCCATCGCCAAGCTGGAGGCGCGCCACAAGGTTCGCGTCTGGCGCAAGAAGGGCCGCAGCCTCGAGCTGACGCAGGCCGGCGAATACCTTCTCGGCCTCGCCGAACGCATGGTGCCGGAATTCGACCATGCCGAGCGCGTGCTCGCCGATATCTCGCGCGGCCGAAAAGGCGCGATGCGCATCGGCATGGAATGCCATCCTTGCGAGCAATGGCTGATGCGGGTGACGAGGCCCTTCCTGATCGAGTGGCCCGACGTGGACATCGAGCTGCGCTCGGCCTTCAGCTTCGACGGTGTCGCCGCGTTGCAGGCCCGCGAGATCGACGTTCTCGTCACCCCGGACCCGGTGAACCTGCCCGACCTGCAATTCCAGCCGGTGTTCGATTACGAACTCAGGCTGGTCGTCGGCCAAAGTCACCCCCTCGCCGGCAGAGATCACATCGAGCCGGCCGACCTCCTCGGCGAGGACCTGCTCACCGTTCCCGTCACGGTCGAGAGGCTGGACATTTATACGCGCTTCCTGATTCCCGCCGCCTGCCGCCCGAAAAACCGCATCGCCGTCGAGAACATCGAGCTGATGCTGCAATTCGTCGTCGCCGGACGTGGCGTCGCCGTGCTGCCGGACTGGCTGGTGCGTGAGGTCGCAAGCGGCGTGCCCGTCGCCACCTCGCGCATCGGCGGGACCGGCCTGCACAAGAGCATCAATATCGGGTTGCGCCGGTCCGACTTCGGGACCGACTATCTCTCCGGTTTCCTCGACATCGCGCGACGGGTCACGGCGTAGAAACGCGGGGCCTATCGGGGGATGCGATCCAGCGCCTGCAGGATATCCCCGCGCAGGTCGTCATAGTCCTCAAGCCCCACCGACAGCCGGATCAGCCCGTCGGTGAAGCCGTGGGCGGCGCGTTCCTCCGGCGTATAGGTCGAGTGCGTCATGCTGGCCGGGTGCTGCACCAGCGTCTCGGCGTCGCCGAGGCTCACCGCGCGCGTGACGAGGCTCGCCGCATCCATGAACGCCTTGCCGGCGGCGAGCCCGCCCTTCAGCTCCATGGCGATCATGCCGCCGAAGGCCTTCATCTGCCGCGCGGCCAAGGCATGCTGCGGGTTGTCTTCAAGGCCGGGATAGAAGACCTGCCCGACCAGCGGGTGCGCCTGCAAATCGTGGGCGAGCTTGAGCGCGGTCGCGCAATGGCGGTCCATGCGCAGCGTCAGGGTCTTCAGGCCGCGCAGGATGAGGAAGGCGTCGAAGGCGGAGATGCACGCTCCGTTCATCTCCTTGATGCCGACGAAGCGGAACTGATCGACCAGCTCCTTGCGCGACACCACCGCGCCGGCCAGCAGATCGCCGTGGCCGCCGAGATATTTGGTCGCCGAGTGGACGACGATGTCGGCGCCCAGCGTCAGCGGCCGTTGCAGATAGGGCGTGCAATAGGTGTTGTCGACGATGAACAGCGCGTCGTGGCGGCGAGTGATCTCGGCGATCGCCGCGATGTCCACCACGCGCATGTTGGGGTTCGACGGCGTTTCGGTGACGACGAGCCGCGTCTTCGGGCCGATGGCCCCGGCGACGTTGGCCGGGTCGGTCATGTCGACGAAATGCGTGGTGACGCCGAAGCGCGTCAGATGATGGTGCAGCAGGGAAAAGGTGCAGCCATAGAGCGTCTTGTCGGCCAGCACCTCGTCGCCGGCCTTGAGCAGCGACCACATCACCGAGGTGATCGCGCCCATGCCGGACGAGGTGGCGAGTGCCGCTTCCCCTTCCTCGAGGACGGCGAGCCGTGCTTCCAGAATGCTCGTCGTGGGGTTGCCGACGCGGCCGTAGATATAGCCCTGTTCCTCGCCGGTGAAGCGGTTCGAGCCGGTATCGGTGCGGTCGAAGGCATAGGTCGAGGTCAGGAATACCGGCGGGTTGAGCGCGCCGTGATAGTCGAGCGGATCGTAGCCGAAATGGATGGCGCGGGTCGCGAAGCCCTCGGGCGCGTTGCGTATGGTCATCATCCGTCTTTCATCTGGCTCATCGGGATAATTCCAGTATTATCATCGTCATGAACGATGATCGAACGAATGGTTTCCGGCAAGCCGACCCGAGCGCGGACCTTGACCGAATTGACATCGGCATTCTGCGGCTTTTGCAGAACAATGCCCGGCTCTCGGTCAAGGAGATCGCCGCCGAGATCGGCCTGGCCCCGTCGACCACGCATGAGCGTATCCGGCGGCTGCGCGAAAGCGGCGTGCTGCTCGGAACCCATGTCGAGGTCGATCCCAAGGCGCTCGGCGTCGGGCTGGAGGCGCTGTTCATGATCGAGCTGGCGAAGCACGAGCGCGGCATGGTCGACCGGTTCATGGACGACATCGTCGACGTGCCCGAGGTGCGCGCGGCCTTTCTGGTCAGCGGGCGTTACGATCTGGTCGTCCATGTCGTGGTCAGGGATACGGGCCACCTCAAGGATCTCGCCTTCGACCGGTTCACCAACCGCCCGGGCGTCACGCGCATCGAAACCTCGCTGATCTTCGACGCCCGCCGCCGGCACGAACTGCCCGTCCTTCGCCCGCTGCGATAAGGCGGCCGACGGATCCGCCGCTGGAACGGCGACGCCGCCCTGCTTGCGCCGCTGAGCCGGGGTGCGCATTCGTCGGGATTCTTAAGGCTGCCTTAAGCCTCGTCCAGAATGTCGGCTGCGAAACTGCGGGTGATGACCATGCGTGTGCTTATTGTCGAGGACGATGCGGTCCTGCGCGACGGCCTGAAGGTGGGGCTCGGGATCGGCGGCTTCAACGCCGATGCCGTGGAAAGCTGCGAGGAGGCCGATGCCGTGCTCAGGAACCATGAGTTCGACGCGCTGGTGCTCGACCTGATGCTGCCCGACGGCTCCGGCCTCGACGTGCTCAAGGCCCTGCGCGAGCGGCGCGACGCGACGCCCGTATTGCTCCTGACGGCTCGCGATCAGGTTGCCGATCGCATCGCCGGGCTGGATGCCGGCGCCGACGACTATCTCGGCAAGCCGTTCGATCTCGACGAGGTGGCTGCGCGGTTGCGGGCGCTGGTGCGCCGCGCCTCCGGCCGGCCGCAGGCGCTGCTCGAATGGCGCGGGCTTCGCCTCGATCCCGCGACGCAGGATGTGGAGCTGAACGGAGAATCGGTGCGGCTTTCACGGCGGGAATACGCGATCCTCCATGCCCTGATGATTCATCCCGGGCAGCTTCTCTCGCGGAGCCGGATCGAGGAGAAGCTCTATGGCTGGCAGGAGGAGGTGGAGAGCAACGCGGTCGAGGTCCACATCCACAATCTCCGCAATAAACTCGGGGCAGGGATGATCCGCACCGTTCGCGGGATCGGCTATCGCCTTGGGGAGGAAGCGTGATGCCTTCGATCTCGAAACGCCTGTTCCTCATCCTCGTCCTGACCACGAGCCTCGTCTGGCTGTCGGCCGTGGTCTGGATTTTCCTGTCCACGCGCGCCGAGGTCGAACGCGTCCTCGACGCCCGGCTGATGGAGGCCGGCCGGATGGTCGCCTCGCTGGTCTCCCGGCAGGAGATCGACGCCGATCCCGATCGGCGCATGACCGCCGAGGTGCCGGCGCGTGTGCACGATGCCTATGACCGCCAGCTCTCCTGCCAGATATGGTCCCTGCAAGGCACCCTTCTCAGCCGCTCGGACGCCGCGCCCGATCAGAAGCTGTCGGAGCAGGAGGACGGAATTTCCGAGACCGTCATCGACGGCGAGCGCTGGCGTGTCTATGCCATCACCAATCCCGACCTCGGCGTCCGCGTCCTCGTCGGCGACAATCTCGGCATGCGCGACCATCTGGTGAACGACGTCATCCGTGGCCTTCTCCTGCCGGCCCTGCTCATCCTGCCCGTCCTCGCCCTGCTGATCTGGCTCAGCGTGCGGCGCGGGCTCGAGCCGCTGAGAAAGATCGCCGGCGATCTCGAAGCGCGCCCTGCCTCCGATCTGAGCCCGATCGGGGAGGCCGGGACGGCAAGGGAGATCGTGCCGGTGCTGCAATCGCTGAACGGGCTGTTCGCGCGCGTCGCCGGCCTGCGCGAGCGCGAGCGAAACTTCACCGCCTTCGCGGCGCACGAGATGCGCACGCCGCTGGCCGGCCTCAAGACCCAGGCGCAGGTGGCGCTGGCCAGCGACGATCGCGCGATCCGCGATCAGGCGTTGCGCCAGATCGTCGTCGGCGTCGACCGCACGGGACGGCTGGTCCGGCAGTTGCTCGACATGTCGGCGATCGAGGCGCTCGACCGGCCCGAGAAGCGCGGGGTCGTCCATCCGGCGCCCGTCCTGCGGTCGCTGGCGGCCGAACTCGCCGACCCGGTTCGGCAGGTGTCGGTGGAGGTCGCGCCCGAACTGGAGGCGGTGGAGCTTCAGATCGAGCCGGAACTGTTCACGCTGGCCGCCCGGAACCTGATGGAGAACGCGGTGAACCACTCGCCGCCGGGCGGTGTCGTGCGATGCCGCGTCGCCGGCGAATCCGAGGCCGGACAGGTTATCATCGAGGATAACGGGCCGGGCATACCGGAGGAAGAGCTGCCGAGGGTGACGGAGCGCTTCTTCCGCGGCCGCAACAAGGCGCCCGTCGGCAGCGGGTTGGGGCTCGCCATCGTCGAGCTCGCGCTCGGGCGAAGCGGCTGGCGGCTCCAGCTTCAGAACCGGGACGCCGGAGGCCTGCGCGCCGTGATTGCTCGAGCTGCCTGAAGCGTTTCAGTTTGAATTTCGACCTTAGATCGGTCGTACTCTCAAAAAAATCGAGACTGCCGCAGGTTTTGGACAGTCTGCGGGATTTTTGTGAAAGACCGGCGGCCGAAATCGCATCCTCCTGACCTTCGCTGCCGTAACTCTTGTCAATCTCCGCCCCTGCGCGTAATTTTCGACATGGCCAGTGCAGCCTGCCGCTCGCGCCTTTCAGGTACGGTGAATGCACGACATCCTGGTTTGACCTCACTGTCATGAGGCGATCCGTCAGCAATGCGAGCACTGACACGCAAAGCGCGTTCGCCTCCGACAAGAGGACCAAACCCATGCATACATACCTCGATGCGAAATCCATGGCGAAAGCCTTGCGGCAATCGCTTGCGGCCCGCAGCGTCACCCTGTCCCACAGCGATTGCCTGGAAATCGTCGCGCAGCAGTTCGGCCTGCGCGACTGGAACATGCTGGCGGCCCGTATCGAAGCCGCCACGGCAGGTGATGTCCTTCGTCTGCCGCGCGATTGGTCAATGACCAATCAGACGGATCGACGATATTATCGCGGGGGCCTCGATCCCAAAGAACAGGGAACGGCGCTGGTCGAAAGCCGGTTCGCGCGAGGAAGCGGAGTCGACCTGGCCCACGATCACTTTGCCTGCCTGATGCAAAGCGTGCTGGCCGACACATTCAAGGGCGACCGTGTGAAATTGACGGCAAGCCTTCGGACGGAGGACGCCGACGCTGCCTCGATCTGGATGCGGGTGGATCGCTCTCCCGGCCATGTCCTGCGTTTCGATAACATGATGCATCGCAAAGCAGATGGCGCGCTCCACGGAACACATGGCTGGACCGAGCGAAGCGTTGTCCTCGATGTGCCAGAGGATGCCGTCAGCCTCCATTATGGAGTTCTGTTGCAGGGCTACGGCCGGGTATGGGCGCGGTCGTTCAAGATCGCCTCGGTCGGACAAGAGGTTCCGGTGACGGCACAGCGTCATCTGGACCGGCCGAGCAATCTCGATTTCTCGGACATGATCTAGTCGGGTAACTTCTCGCGAGCCTGTGCGTAGCGGCCGGGATTCCCGACCGCTACGCGTCGCAGAAGCCTGCCGCGCAAGTTCGATTTTCGCACCTGACTTTTGCGGAAGCCCCGGCCAATTGTCCGATGTCGTCTCTCGGGATGGTCACCCGACCATGAGGTGGCTCATGGCCGGATCGGCGATGACGACGAGCGGGCTGCCTTCACGCACGTTGTCGTAGAGGTGGATGACGTCCTGGTTGATCATGCGGATACAGCCGGACGACACGGCCCGGCCGATGGTCCAGAACTCCGGATTGCCGTGGATGCGATAGATCGTGTCCCGGTTGCCTTCGTGAATGTAGAGCGCGCGTGCGCCCAGAGGATTGTTCAATCCCGGATCCATGCCGCCATTCGCGATGCTGACGGGTTCCAGCTCCGGCTGGCGCGCGACCATCTCGTCGGGCGGGTTCCATCGCGGCCATTCCCGCTTGTAGGCGATGTGGCGGCCCCGGCCGGCCCAGGAAAAGCCGTCCCTGCCGACGCCGACACCGTATCGGGTCGCCCGACCATAAGGCCGGACATGGTAGAGGTGGCGGTTGGGCGTATCGACGATGACCGTGCCGACCTTTTCGTCGGTCGGATAGTCGACCTCGGTTCGCCACCACTTCCGATCGACCTTGGAGACGTCGACCTCCGGGATCGGAAATCGCTCGTTCGGCATGGCGTAATACATGGGTGGCGTCGCCGAACGGGGAGGTTCCACGGGCGCGGGTCGCGGTGGTTCCCGGGTGGAGGTGCAACCAGCCAGGGCGAAGGCTCCAGCCCCGGCAAGAAACGTGCGCCGTGCGATCGCGCTTGACGGCCGGCTTTTCGAACTCAAGACACTGTCCTCGTATTGTGCGTCGGATTTCCGCAGAACGCGGGAGCTACCTTAAGCCTACCTTAAGGGCGGGGCGGCGTTCCCTATCCGTCCGTGAAGGGCTGCAAGCGGCGGGCCAGCTCTCTTCGCTTCACGCCGCCAACGGACCGGGTGCGTGCATGTTCGACGCCGCCTGCCGTCTCGACAATGAAGACGGTGGGAGGTCCCTCGGCCCGCAGATGGGCGAGAAGTTCCCTGTTCTCGTCGTCCATCGCCGTCACGTCCACCTTGATCAGCGCGACATCCTCGAGCAGCCGCCTGATCGCCGGATGCGGAAACACCTCACGCTCCATCCGCAGGCACGGCGCGCACCAGTCGGCCCGGATGTCGACCAGCGCGTGCCGGTAGCGCGGAGCGAGCATGTCGAGGGCCTCGCGCCATGTCCGCAGATTCGTGACCGTGACCGACGATGCCGCTGCCGCGGGACGCGGAGACCAACAGGCGGCCATCGCGGCAAGAACGCCGGCGAGAACGGTTCGGCGAGGCAGCGCATGTCCGGCGTCCCTTCCGACGGCGTGACCAGATCGGCGGTTTCCTGAAAGCATCGTCACGGTCCTTCCTCTTCGACGCCGCGAACGTCCCACACCGCCTTAAGGCAGCCTTAAGGTCGGAAGGCGATGTCGCCGAAATCGGATCAATGGAGCTTCGCCATGCACGACTGGCGCGACCGCACGCATATCGACAATCCCGCTGCCGGGTGGCGCATTTCCTCGCCGGCCGTTCTCAGCCGGCGAACCGCCCTGATTGGCCTGGCGGCGCTTGCCGGTGCCGGCCTCGCGACGCGCGTTCGCGCGGCCGACGATCTCTCGGCTGAGATGATCCTGAACGATCCGGCTGCCCCGCTCGGCGGCAATCCGAAAGGCGATCTCACCATCGTCTCGTTCTTCGATTACAACTGCCCGTTCTGCAAGCGCACCGTCGAGCCGCTGAACACGGTGCTCGCCTCGGACGGCAATATCCGCCATGTCTACAAGGACTGGCCGATCCTGGCGCCGTCCTCCGTCTATGGAGCGAAGCTGGCGCTCGCCGCGAAGTATCAGGGCCGCTACGAGGACGCCTATGGCGCGCTGATGGGCATCGACGGTTCGCGCATCCCGGAGGACCGGATGCGGCAGGCTCTGGAGCGGGCGGGTTTCGACATGCCGAAGCTGGAGGCCGAGGCGAACCGGCACGACGCCGGGATCACCACCCTGCTCAAGCGCAACAACGCGCAGGCGGAAGGGCTGGGCCTGCGTGGCACGCCGGTCTTCCTGATCGGGCAGTTCCTCGTTGCTTCCGCCCTTGACGAGGCCGGCTTCCGGCAGGTCGTCAAGGATGCTCGGGAAGCCACCTGACCTCGTTCCCTTCCGCGAACGGCAATCCAACCGATCTCGTGACCGACATGACCATGTTCCGCCTGCTCGCAAGCCTGTTGTTCCTCCTGTGGTCTCTCTCCGCATCGGCGCAGCAGGCCGATCTCCTGCAACCGGAGGAGGCTTTTCGCTTCACCGTCGAGCGCAGCCAGGGGCAGGACATGGTTCTGCGCTGGAAGATCGCGGACGGATACTATCTCTACCGCGACTATCTGCTGGCGAGGGATGCCCACGCCGGCGACGAGCTTGCGCTGCGGAGCGAGCCGGGCATCGTCGAAGCCGACGACGCCAATTTCGGGCCGTCCGAGGTCTACTATTCGAGCGCGACCGCCCGGCTTGGCGGGGACCTGCCGGCGCAGGTGGCGGTCACCTATCAGGGCTGCAAGAAAGACTCGATCTGCTACCCGCCGCAGACGGTGACGATCGACACGGCGAGCCTTCGCGTCTCCGAGGCTTCCATCGGCTACAATCCGGGAACGCCCGCCGATGACGCCGCCGCCCAACCCCCATCCGGCGGCTTCCAGCTCGCGCAGGACGCGACCGGCGGCGGCATGGTCGGTTCGCTTCTGGCCAGCGGCGGCGCGCTGTGGGTCGTCGCCAGCTTCCTCGCCTTCGGCCTCCTGCTCGCCTTCACGCCCTGCGTGCTGCCCATGTATCCGATCCTGAGCGCGACGCTGGCGCGCGAGGGCGAAGCCCTGACGGCGCGGCGTGGCTTCGCGCTGTCCTCGGCCTATGTCCTCGCCATGGCCACCGCCTTCGGCCTGCTCGGCATTGTCGCGGCATGGTCGGGCCAGAACCTGCAAATGGTGTTGCAATCGCCCTATGCCGTCGGCGCGGTCGCGGTGCTGTTCGTCGTTCTGGCGAGTTCCATGTTCGGCCTGTTCGAGCTGCAACTGCCCTCGGCATGGGTCAGCCGGATGGCCGGCGTCAAGGCCGGGTCGCGCGGGTCGGTCGGGGGAGCGGCGGGCATGGGGTTGATCGTGGGGCCATGCGTCACCGCGCCGCTCGCGGCTGCGCTTCTCTACATCGCCCAGACCGGCGATGCGTGGCTCGGCGCAGCTGCCTTGTTTGCGCTCGGGCTCGGTCAGGGCATTCCCCTTATCGCGTTCGGCACGATGGGAAGCCGTGCGCTGCCGCGCGCCGGGGCCTGGATGGTGCAGGTCAAATACGCGTTCGGCTTCGTGTTCCTCGGTGCGGCGATCTGGATGGCCGGCCGGATCCTGCCGCCATCTGCAACCCTGGCGCTGTGGGCGGGCCTGCTTCTGACGGTCGCCGTCTTCATCGGCGTCGCCGACCGGCTGACGCCGGATGCGCCGGCCGGCCCGCGTTTCCGCAAGGCGGCCGGTCTCGCCTTCTCGCTGGCTGGCACGGTCCTCGCCATCGGCGCCGCATCAGGCGGCACCGATCCGTTTCGGCCGCTGGCTCATCTCGGCGCGAACAGCGCCAGCCGGCCTGCGGCCACCGAGGTCGTTTTCGCGCAGGCGCGCTCGACGCCGGATGTCGAGCGCGCACTCGCCTCGGCCGACGGACGCCCGACGCTGCTTTATTTCACGGCGGACTGGTGCGTCACCTGCAAGGTGATCGACCGCGACGTCCTGCCGGCCCCCGATGTCGTGGCGGACCTCGATGGCTTCCAGCGCATCAAGGTCGATCTGACCGCGCTGGACGAGGCCAATCAAGGCCTGATGCGCGACCTCGCCGTGGTCGGGCCGCCGACCATGATCTTCTTCGACCGCAACGCCGCCGAAGCAAGCGGAACGCGCCTCGTTGGCGACGTGACGGCCGACACCCTACAGATGTCGATCGCGCGGACGCGGCCGTGAGATGAACGCGGTCTCCATCGGGCCTCTCGTTTTCGCACCGGATCGCTTTGCCGCGATCCTGGCCATCGCCGCGTTCCTGGCTGTTGGCGAGATACTTGCGCGCAAGGTCAACGAGCGCTTCTCGCCATGGGCATGGGGTGCGACCGTCGCATTCGTCATCGGCGCGCGCGCTGGCCATGTGATCCGCCATCTCGACGCTTTTCTCGCCGAGCCGACGCGGATGGTCTACATCTGGCAGGGCGGCTTCCTCATCTGGGCAGGAGCGGGGCTGGCATTCGCCTATACGCTTTTCCACTTCCGGCATGCATTGCGCCTCGCATCGTGGACAGCGCTGCCGACCGCAGCGGCGGTGTTTGTCGCCCTCGTCGTCGTGCAGCTTGCGGCTGGCGCGCCGGCCACCCCGTTGCCGAGCGGAGACATTTTCCGCACGCTGGCCGGAGAGCCGTTCCGTCCGGGTGACCTCGAAGGAGAACCGCTCGTCGTCAACTTGTGGGCAAGCTGGTGCCCGCCCTGCCGCCGCGAAATGCCGATGATGGCCGACGTTGCAACGGAAACCGCCGACGCCCGGTTCGTCTTCGTCAACCAGGGCGAGGCCGCATCGACCATCCGGCAATATCTGGATGCGGAAAGTCTCGATCCTGATCACGTCGTGCTCGACGGGTTGGGCGAGTTTGCCCGCCATTACAGGGTGCCCGGGCTACCCGCGACCCTGTTCATCGGCGCCGACGGGACGCTTCAGTCGGTTCATATGGGCGAAATCTCGCGCGAGGGCCTGCTGGCGGGTATCGAGCGGATTCAGCCCGACTGACCGGACCGGACTCCATTCGGGCAGTGGATCGGCGACATCTGGATTGCGTTGCATCTTGACGATGAGTGACGAACGGCTACCATATCTAGCGTTCAAGGTTCTTCCGATTCGCAAGATTTGGAAGCTAAGATGGGAAGCCGGTGCAATACCGGCGCTGCCCCCGCAACTGTAAGCGGAAAGCCGACGTCCAGACGATGTCACTGGGGCGAAAGCCCCGGGAAGACGGACGAAAGCGACGACCCGCGAGCCAGGAGACCTGCCTTGGACGGAACTCTCCACCGGCGGGGTGTCCGGCAGGCGAACGGTTGCGTGGCGACGGCAGGTCGCCGCTGGTCGTCTCTCCTCCACGCCTCGTGAATGTCGACATGCCGGTTCCCGGCGCCACGAGGTCAAGACCGAAATGAACATCACCGTCTACAGCAAGCCCGCCTGCGTCCAGTGCACCGCCACCACCCGTGCCCTCGACCGCAAAGGCATCGACTATACGGTGGTGGACATCTCCCGCGACGAGGACGCGCTCGCCCGCGTGCAGGACATGGGCTACCGGCAGGTTCCGGTCGTGGTCGCCGGCGAGCGGCATTGGGCGGGCTTCCGGCCCGACATGATCGGCGCCCTCGGCTAGGCCGCCGGCAGCGCCGCCCCGGCGCGAACCTCACCACCCCGGCCGGCAACCGGCCAAGGTTTCTTCCTTGCGGATCGAGCGCGGGAAACGGCGGCTTCGCCTTTCCCGGCATACGGGTCGTCGGATCATGGGCAGCATCGTCTATTTTTCCAGCCGGTCGGAGAACACGCACCGTTTCGTCGAGAAACTGGGCGCTTCGGCATTGCGCCTGCCGGTCGATGCCAGCGCGTCGCCGCCAATCGCCACCCGCGCCTACGTGCTCGTCGTGCCGACCTATGGCGGCGGCGCGGTCAAGGGCGCGGTGCCGAAGCCCGTCATCCGGTTCCTGAATGACCCGACGAACCGCAGCCTGATCCGCGGCGTCATCGCCGCGGGCAACACCAATTTCGGCACGGCCTTCGCGCTCGCCGGCGACATCGTCGCCCGGAAATGCGCCGTGCCGCTCCTCTACCGCTTCGAACTCCTCGGCACCGAGGAGGACGTCACCAATGTCAGACAGGGACTGGGAAGATTTTGGACACGCTCACACTAGATCGGCCCGCCAAGGCGCAGGACCAGACGCTCGACTTCCACGCGTTGAACGCGATGCTGAACCTCTATGACGAGGACGGCCGGATCCAGTTCGACAAGGACCGGCTGGCGGCGAGGCAATATTTCCTCCAGCACGTCAACCAGAACACCGTGTTCTTCCACAATCTCAGGGAGAAGCTCGATTACCTCGTCAGCGAGGGTTATTACGAGCAGGAGGTTCTCGATCAGTATTCGTTCAACTTCGTGCGCGACCTGTTCGACCACGCCTATGCGAAGAAGTTCCGCTTCCCGACCTTCCTCGGCGCCTTCAAATACTACACCAGCTACACGCTGAAGACCTTCGACGGAAAGCGTTATCTGGAACGCTACGAGGACCGCGTCTGCATGGTGGCGTTGGCGCCGGCGCGCGGCAACGAGCAGCTGGCGCGCGATCTCGTCGACGAGATCATCGCGGGGCGTTTCCAGCCGGCGACGCCGACCTTCCTGAACGCCGGCAAGAAGCAGCGCGGCGAGCTCGTCTCGTGCTTCCTGCTGCGCCTCGAGGACAACATGGAGTCCATCGGCCGCTCGATCAATCCCGCGCTCCAGCTCTCCAAGCGCGGCGGCGGCGTGGCGCTGAGCCTCACCAACCTGCGCGAGGCCGGCGCGCCGATCAAGCAGATCGAGAACCAGTCGTCCGGCGTCATCCCGGTGATGAAGCTTCTGGAGGATTCGTTCTCCTACGCCAACCAGCTCGGCGCGCGCCAGGGCGCGGGCGCGGTCTATCTCCACGCCCATCACCCCGACATCATGCGCTTCCTCGACACCAAGCGCGAGAACGCCGACGAGAAAATCCGCATCAAGACGCTGTCGCTCGGCGTCGTCATCCCCGACATCACCTTCGATCTGGCCCGCAACAACGAGGACATGTACCTGTTCTCGCCCTACGACGTCGAACGCATCTACGGCGTGCCGTTCACCGAGATCTCGGTGACGGAAAAATATCGCGAGATGGTCGAGGATGCGCGCATCGCCAAGAAGAAGATCAAGGCGCGCGAGTTCTTCCAGGTGATCGCCGAAATCCAGTTCGAGAGCGGCTACCCCTACGTCATGTTCGAGGACACGGTGAACCGCGCCAACCCGATCGCCGGGCGCATCACCATGAGCAATCTGTGCTCCGAGATATTGCAGGTCAGCGAGGCGAGCGCGTTCGAGGAAGACCTGACCTACAGCCATATGGGCAAGGACATCTCCTGCAATCTCGGCTCGCTCAACATCGCGACGGCGATGGATTCGGACGATTTCGGCCGGACGATCGAGACAGCGATCCGGGCGTTGACCGCCGTTTCCGACATGAGCAACATCGCCTGCGTGCCCTCGATCGCGCGCGGCAATGCCGAAAGCCACGCCATCGGCCTCGGCCAGATGAACCTGCACGGCTATCTGGCGCGCGAGCGCATCTTCTACGGCTCCGAGGAAGGCATCGACTTCACCAACATCTATTTCTACACGGTGACCTACCACGCGTTGCGCGCCTCGAACCTGATCGCCACCGAGCGCGGCGAGACTTTTCGAGGCTTCGAGGACTCGAAATATGCCAGCGGGGAGTATTTCGACAAATATACCGGGAAGGAATGGGCGCCGGCGACGGAGAAGGTGAGGGCGCTGTTCGAGGATGCCGGCATCCACATCCCGACGCAGGAAGACTGGCTGGAACTGAAGGAAAAGGTGATGGCCACCGGCCTCTACAACCAGAACCTTCAGGCGGTGCCGCCGACGGGGTCGATCTCCTACATCAACCACTCGACCTCCTCGATCCATCCGATCGTGTCGAAGATCGAGATCCGCAAGGAAGGCAAGATCGGCCGCGTCTACTATCCGGCCGCCTTCATGACCAACGACAATCTCGAATATTATCAGGACGCCTACGAGATCGGGCCGGAGAAGATCATCGACACCTATGCGGCGGCGACCCAGCATGTCGACCAGGGCCTGTCGCTGACGCTGTTCTTCCGCGACACCGCGACCACCCGCGACGTCAACCGCGCCCAGATCTACGCGTGGAAGAAGGGCATCAAGACCATCTACTACATTCGCCTGCGCCAGATGGCGCTCGAAGGCACGGAGGTACAGGGTTGTGTCTCCTGCGCGCTCTGACAAGAAGGCCATGAAAGCCATGAACACACATTTCCGGCCGACGAGCCGCGTGCGCGCCATCAACTGGAACCGCATCGAGGACGACAAGGACCTCGAAGTGTGGAACCGGCTGACCAGCAATTTCTGGCTGCCGGAAAAGGTGCCGCTGTCGAACGACATCCCCTCCTGGGCGACGCTGAACGCAGCCGAGCAGAAGCTGACCATCCGCGTCTTCACCGGGCTGACGCTGCTCGACACCATCCAGAACGGCGTCGGCGCGGTGCGGCTGATGGCCGATTCCGTCACACCGCACGAGGAGGCGGTGCTGTCCAACATCTCCTTCATGGAGGCGGTGCACGCGCGCTCCTATTCGTCGATCTTCTCGACGCTGTGCCTGACGCCTGACGTCGACGACGCCTATCGCTGGTCGGAGGAGAACGAATTCCTCCAGCGCAAGGCCGGGCTGATCATGCAGCAATATGACAGCGGCGATCCGCTGAAGAAGAAGGTGGCATCGGTCTTCCTCGAAAGCTTCCTGTTCTATTCCGGCTTCTATTTGCCGATGTACTGGTCGAGCCGCGCCAAGCTCACCAACACCGCCGACCTGATCCGCCTGATCATCCGCGACGAGGCGGTGCATGGCTACTATATCGGCTACAAGTACCAGCGGGCGCTGGAGAAGCTGCCGGAGGAAAAGAGGCAGGAGATAAAGAACTTCACCTTCGACCTGTTGCTGGAGCTTTACGAGAACGAAGCCCGCTACACGGAAGAGCTTTACGACAGCGTCGGACTTACCGAGGACGTGAAGAAATTCCTGCACTACAACGCCAACAAGGCGCTGATGAACCTCGGCTATGAGGCGCTGTTCCCGCCCGAGGCGTGCAAGGTCAACCCGGCGATCCTGTCGGCGCTGTCGCCCAACGCCGACGAGAACCACGACTTCTTCTCAGGTTCGGGCTCGTCCTACGTCATCGGCAAGGCGATCGCCACCGAGGACGAGGACTGGGATTTCTAGGGCATCTCGCAGTCAGCCGGAAACGTCCGACGACTACGATCGGCGCGCATCCGGTTTCCTGTCAGGCATAGACGACGAGGAGGTCCTTTGCGTCGATCTGGTCGCCGGCCCTGACGAGAAGCTCGGCGATCTCGCCGTCGCGCTCGGCGTGGAGGGCGGTTTCCATCTTCATCGCCTCGATGGAGAGAAGCACGTCGCCGGCCGTCACCGTCTGGCCGGCGGCGACCGCGACGGTCGAGACCACGCCCGGCATCGGCGCGCCGACATGGGCCGGGTTGCCGGGCTCAGCCTTGCGCCGGGCCTTGGCGCCGGCCGCGCCATGGGCGCGATCCGGCACCTTGACGCGGCGCGGCTGGCCGTTCAACTCGAAGAAGACGGTGACCATGCCCTTGTCGTCGGCGTCGCCGACGGCGAGGCAGCGGATCACCAGCGTCTTGCCGCGCTCGATGTCGACGAGGATCTCCTCCTCGGGCTGCATGCCGTAGAAATAGGACGGTGTTGGCAGCACGCTGACCGGGCCGTATTCGGCGATCGCGGCGGCGAAGTCGGAGAACACCTTCGGATACATCAGCCACGACGCAAACTCGGCATCCGAGAGTGGCCGCTCCAGCTTCGCCTCGATCTCCTTGCGGTTCGAGTCGAGGTCCGCTGGAGCGAGAAGCGAGCCGGGGCGCTCCGTGATGGCTTCGGCCCCCTTCAGCGCCTTCTTCTGGAGCGCGGCCGGCCAGCCGCCCGGCGACTGGCCGAGATCGCCGCGCAGCATCGAGACCACCGAATCCGGGAAGGCGATGTCGCGCGCCGGGCTCTCGACGTCGGCGACGGTCAGGTCCTGAGAGACCATCATCAGCGCCATGTCGCCGACCACCTTGGACGAGGGCGTCACCTTGACGATGTCGCCGAACATCAGGTTGGCGTCGTGATAGGCGCGCGCCACCTCGTGCCAGCGGGTTTCAAGCCCGAGCGAGCGCGCCTGCTCCTTGAGGTTGGTGAACTGGCCGCCCGGCATCTCGTGCAGCCACACTTCCGAGGCCGGCCCCTTCAGGTCGCTCTCGAAAGCGGCGTACTGGTTGCGCACCGCCTCCCAGTAGAACGAGATGCGCCTGATCCATTCGGGGTCGAGGCCGGGATCGCGCGCGTCGCCGCGCAGGGCCTCGACCAGCGAGCCGAGGCAGGGCTGTGAGGTGTTGCCGGAGAGCGCGTCCATCGCCGCGTCCACCGCGTCGACGCCGGTCTCGACGGCGGCCAGCACGGTGGCGGCCGCGATGCCGCTGGTGTCGTGGGTGTGGAAATGGAGCGGCAGGCCGGTCGCCTCGCGCAGCGCCTT
>DAOMOI010000001.1:30085-32193 GCA_035444225.1 Aquamicrobium sp.
CGCCATATCCTTGACGGCGATGATATGCGCGCCCGCCGCTTCCAGCTCCTTGGCCAGCGCGACGTAGTAGTTCAGGTCATACTTGGCGCGGGCCGGGTCGAGGATGTCGCCGGTGTAGCAGATCGCCGCCTCGCACAGCTTTCCCTCCTCGGCCACCGCGTCCATGGCCACGCGCATGTTCTCGACCCAGTTCAGGCAGTCGAAGACGCGGAACAGGTCGATGCCGTTTTGCGCCGCCTGGCGCACGAAATAGCGCACGACATTGTCGGGATAGTTGGTGTAGCCGACGCCGTTGGCCCCGCGCAGCAGCATCTGGGTCAGGATGTTGGGCGCGGCCTCGCGCACCTTGTGAAGCCGCTCCCACGGGTCCTCGGTCAGGAAGCGCATCGAAACGTCGAAGGTCGCCCCGCCCCAGCATTCGAGCGAAAACAGGTCAGGCAGCGCGCGGGCGTAGACGCCGGCGATGTGCGCAATGTCGAAGGTGCGCATGCGGGTGGCGAGCAGCGACTGGTGCGCATCGCGCATGGTCGTGTCGGTGAACAGCACCCGGGTTTCAGCCCGCATCCATTGGGCGAATTTCTCCGGCCCGAGCGCATCGAGCCTCTGCTTTGTCCCATCGGGTATCGTCGCCTCGATATAGGGCACGCGCGGTGCGGCGGCCTGCGCGTTGGGCATGGCGCGACCGCGCGTCTCGGGATGGCCGTTGACGGTGACGTCGGCGAGATAGGTCAAAAGCTTGGTGGCGCGGTCCTGCCGCTTGACGCTGGCGAACAGCTCCGGCGTCGTGTCGATGAAGCGCGTCGTATAGGAATTGTCGCGGAACTTCGGGTGACCGATGATGGCTTCCAGAAAGGTCAGGTTCGTCGCGACGCCGCGGATGCGGAACTCGCGCAGCGCCCGGTCCATGCGGCTGATCGCTTCTTGCGGCGTCGCGCCCGAGGCCGTGACCTTGACCAGCAGCGGATCGTAGTAGCGGGTGATGATGGCTCCCGAATAGGCGGTGCCGCCGTCGAGCCGGATGCCGAAGCCGGCTGCCGAGCGATAGGCAGTGATGCGGCCGTAATCCGGCACGAAGTTCTGCTCGGGGTCCTCGGTGGTGATGCGGCATTGCAGCGCGTGGCCGTGGAGGCGGATTTCTTGCTGGGCCGGCACGCCGGATTCGGGCGTCCCGATCCTCTCGCCCTCGAGGATGTGGATCTGCGCCTTGACGATGTCGATGCCCGTCACCTCCTCGGTCACGGTGTGCTCAACCTGGATGCGCGGATTGACCTCGATGAAGTAGAACTTGCCGGTATCGGCATCCATCAGGAACTCGACCGTGCCGGCCCCAACGTAAGACGTCGCCTCAGCGATTTTCAGCGCGTAGCCGCACAGCTCCTGCCGCTGCGCATCGTCGAGATAGGGCGCCGGCGCGCGCTCCACGACCTTTTGATTTCGGCGCTGGATCGAGCAGTCGCGCTCGAACAGATGGACGGCGTTGCCGTTTGTGTCGCCGAGAACCTGCACCTCGACATGGCGGGCGCGCTCGACCAGCTTTTCGAGATAGACCTCGTCCTTGCCGAAGGCGGCCTTGGCCTCGCGCTTGGCCTCCGTCACCTCGCGGGCAAGGTCGGCCTCGGCGCGGATGGCGCGCATGCCGCGCCCGCCGCCGCCCCACGACGCCTTCAGCATCAAGGGATAGCCGATCTCGGCCGCGAGCGTCTTCACCGCCTCGATGTCGTCGGGCAGCGGGTCGGTGGCAGGAACCACCGGCACGCCGATCTCCATCGCCAGATTGCGCGCCGCCACCTTGTTGCCGAGCCGGCGCATGGTTTCCGGCTTCGGCCCGATGAAGGTGATGCCGGCCTCGGCGCAGGCGTCGGCGAATTCCGGGCTTTCGGAAAGCAGGCCGTAGCCGGGATGGATCGCGTCCGCGCCCGACAGCTTCGCCACCCGGATCACTTCCTCGATCGACAGATAGCTCTCGATCGGGCCCATGTCCTTCGCCAGATGCGGCCCGCGCCCGACCTGATAGCTCTCGTCGGCCTTGAAGCGATGCAGCGCGTATTTGTCTTCCTCGGCCCAGATCGCCACGGTGCGGATGCCGAGCTCGTTGGCGGCGCGGAAGA
>DAOMOI010000002.1:0-1798 GCA_035444225.1 Aquamicrobium sp.
GCGGCGGCACGATGCCGCCGGTGCCCAGCACCGGCTCGCCGATGAAGGCGGCGACGGTGTCGGCCCCTTCCCGCTCGATCAGCGCCTCCAGCGCCTCGACGCAATGGGCGACGAAGTCGGCCTCGCTCATTTTCGCGTCGGGCCGGCGATAGTAGTAGGGCGCCTCGGTGTGCAGGATGCGGTCGAGCGGCAGGTCGAACTTGTCGTGGAACAGCTTCAGCCCGGTCAGCGATCCCGTGGCGAGGCCGGAGCCATGATAGCCGCGCCAGCGCGAGACGATCTTCTTCTTTTCCGGCCGGCCGAGGATGTTGTTGTAATACCAGACCAGCTTGATGTTGGTCTCGTTGGCGTCGGACCCGCCGAGGCCGAAATAGACCTTCGACATGCCCTTCGGCGCGCGTTCCAGAACCATCCTGGCGAGCGTGATGGAGGCTTCGGTGCCGTGGCCGGCATAGGCGTGGTAGTAGGCGAGCTCCCTCGCCTGCGCGGCGATCGCCTCGGCGATCTCGGTGCGCCCGTAGCCGACATTGACGCAATAGAGCCCGGCGAAGGCGTCGAGCAGGCGGTTACCGTCGCGGTCGCTTATGTAGACGCCCTCGCCGCCGGTGACGATGCGGCTCGCCGACTCGCCGCGGGCGTGCTGGGCGAGATGCGTGGAAGGGTGGAAGAAGTTTTCCCGGTCCCAGCGGTCGAGGACGTCGTTGGTCAGCATGGTGTTTCTCCGTGGTGGTCCTGAAATCGGTTCATGCCGTCGCGCGGCAGACATATTTGAGGTCGGTGTAGGCTTCGAGCCCGTGGCGCGATCCCTCTCGGCCGAGCCCGGCCTGCTTGACGCCGCCGAACGGAACCGGCGCGCCGGTGATCTTCGTGCGGTTGACCGCCACCATCCCGAATTCGAGCCGGTCGCACAGGCGCGCGATGCGGGCGTCGCCCTGCGTGTGCAGATAGGCGACGAGGCCGGTCTCGGTGCGGTTGGCCTTGTCCAGCACGTCCGCCTCGTCGTCGAAGGGCGCGAAGGCGGCGACGGGACCGAAGGTCTCCTCGTTGAAGATCAGGGCGTCGTCCGGCACGTCGGCCAGCACCGTCGGCTCGAAGAACAGCGGCCCGGCGGCATGCACGCCGCCGCCCGCCAGAAGCCGCGCGCCGCGCGACAGCGCATCCGCCACATGCGCCTTCTGCTTGGCGACGGTGCGCGCGTCGATCAGCGGCCCGATGTCGGGGTCGCTCATGCCGGGGCCGACGTGCATCGCCTTCACCTTTTCCGCGAAGGCGGCGACGAAGCGGTCGTAGATCGGCCGCTCGACATAGAAGCGGTTGGCGGCGAGGCAGTCCTGCCCGGAGGTGGCGAACTTGGCGGCGACGGCGCTGTCCACCGCGCGCTCGACATCGCAATCGGCGAAAGCGAGGAAGGGTGCATGTCCGCCGAGTTCCAGGATCAGCCGCTTTATCGTCGGCCCCGACCGGGCGTAGAGCAGCCGGCCGATTTCGGTCGAGCCGGTGAAGGACAGCGCCCGCACCAGCGGCGAGGCGGTGAACGCGCCGACGATCCCGGCCGCGTCGCCCGTGACCACGTTGAAGACGCCGGGCGGGAAGCCGGCGCGCTCGCCGAGCTCCGCCAACGCCAGCGCTGAAAACGGCGTCTGCGACGAAGGATGCGCCACGACCGTGCACCCGGCGGCGAGCGCGGCGGCCGCCTTGCGCGTCAGCATCGCCGAAGGGAAGTTCCACGGCGTGACGAGCGCGGCGACGCCGACCGGCTGGCGCGTAACGCGCATTTCGGCATGCGACAGGTGCGGCG
>DAOMOI010000002.1:1808-20999 GCA_035444225.1 Aquamicrobium sp.
CTCGACGTTCAGCCGCCCGGCTTCCCCGGCATAGAACTCGACGAAGGAGGCGGCATAGTCGATCTCGCCGCGCGCTTCCGACAGCGGCTTGCCCTGCTCCTGCACCATCAGCCGCGCGAGGTCATCCTTCGACGCCACGATCAATTCGTACCAGCGGCGCAGGATCGCGCCGCGATGCGCCGCCAGTTGCCCGGCCCATGGCCGAAACGCCTGCTGCGCGGCCTCGACCGCAGCCTGCGCGTCCGCGCCGGTCAGCGCCGGAACGCAGCCGACGCGCACGCCGTCGGCCGGATCGGTCACGTCGATGGCGCGGGAGGCGGAGCCCGCCGTCCATGCGCCGCCGACATAGGCGAACTCGCGGAACAGACGCGGATCGGAGAGCGGCGACAGCGAGGCTTTCTCGAACATTGCGGCGGAGGCGGACATGGGCGGCACCTCTGACTGGGAGATGCGTCAGTATCGCCCCGAAGCCGCCCGCATTTCCTCGGTTCCGTGGCCGCGCCGCGAACGATCCTTCGCAAGTTCCGGGCCGCGCCCGATCATCCTTCGCCGCCGAGCAACAGGTCGAGCGGCAGCCGGGCCGACTGCTTCACCGGCTTGGTCACGACATAGGTGAAGTAGCGGGCGAGTCCCGTCCGCGCCTCGAGCAGGTGGTCGACCAGGCGCTGATAGGAATCGATGTCGCGCGTGACGACCTGGAGGATGTAGTCGAAGCCGCCGCCCACGGCCCAGCAGGCCACCACCTCGTCGAGCGGCGCGATGGCGCGCTCGAACAGGGCGAAGTCGGCGGCGCGGTGCTGCTCCAGCTCCACGGCCATGAAGACGACGATGTGCGCGGCGATCTTCCGAAGCGAGACCTCGGCGCGATAGCCGGTGACGATGCCGGCATCCTCGAGCCGCCTGAGCCGCTCCCAGCAGGACGCGGCCGACAGGTTGATGCGCTTGGCCAGCTCCGCCTTCGAGATGCGGCCTTCCTCGCGCAGGATGGCGAGCATCTTCAGGTCGCGGTCGTCGAGCCTCAGCATGGTCAGGTCAGGATCGACGATCCGGCCCCTGCCCTGCGCGCCGCGTCGACCGCGAAACTCGCGATGGCGGTGTCCTGCGCGCCGGTGCCGGTCAGGTCGCAGATGGTGATCTGGTCGTCCGAGACGCGCCCCTTGCGCCGGCCGGCGGCGATCTCGCCGAGCTCGGGCGGCGTGCCGCCCCGCCACACGCCGGCGGCGACGGCGCTGCGCAACTCGCCCAGCAGCTCGCACTGGGAGACCCGGTCGCAGACATAGAGGTCGGCGGCGGCGAGCGCGGCCGGCTCGATCTCGTTCTTGCCCGACTGGTCGGAGCCC
Source organism: Aquamicrobium sp. (assembly GCA_035444225.1). Taxonomy (GTDB): domain Bacteria; phylum Pseudomonadota; class Alphaproteobacteria; order Rhizobiales; family Rhizobiaceae; genus Aerobium. The sequence continues at coordinate 3,149 of DAOMOI010000002.1, forward strand.
ATCGCCGTGACGTGCAGGCCGGGATGCAGCCATTCGGCCTTGACGAGCGGATGCTCCGCCGGCGTCGTCGTCACGACGAGCTGGCTTTCCGCCACCAACCGGGCGGGATCGGCCACGGCCTGCGCCGGGATGCCGAGCTTTCCGGCGAGGTCGCCGGCGCAGCGGCGCGCCTTTTCCTCGTCGCGGCCCCAGACCAGCACCTTGCGGAACGGCCGCACCAGATGCGCGGCCTCGATCTGGAGCCTCGCCTGCGTGCCGGTGCCGATCACGCCGGCGGTATCGACCGCGGCCGGGGCGCGGTGACGCGCGGCCACCGCGCCGGCGGCGGCGGTGCGCACGTCCGTGAGGTAGCCATTGTCCAAAAGCAGCGCCTCGACAAGGCCGGTCCTGGCCGAGAACAGAATCATCAGGCCGTTGAGGCTCGGCAGGCCGATCTTCGGATTGTCGAAGAAGCCGGGGCTGACCTTGATGGCGAAGCCGTCGAAGCCGGGAATGTAGGCGGTCTTCACGTCGACCTCGCCATTGGCCTCGGGAATGGCCATCGACAGCACCGGCGGCATCACCACGGCGCCGGAGGCGAGCGCCGCGAAGGCGCGCTCCACGACGTCGATCGCCGGCAGGTCGAGCTTCACCAGCCTGCGCAGGTCGGACTCGGTCAGGACGGTCACCTCACGCGGCATAGGCGCGGCCCTCCAGCTCGACGCCGCCCAGCGTCACGCCGCGGCCCGCGACGATGTCGGTGAAGGCGGCCATGTCCACGTTGCGGCCGGTGAGGATGGTGGCCACCGGGCCGCCGAAGGCGGGCAGCCTGCCGGCCTTCATCGCCGCGATGGCGACGACGCTCGCGCCCTCCGCGACCATGCGATCCTCGAAATAGAGCGTCTGCATCGCATCGTAGATCTCCTCCTCGGAAACCAGCACGATATCGTCGAGGAGGTCGCGGCAGATCGAAAAGGTCAGCCGGTTGTCGAGGCCGATGCCGCCGCCGAGCGAGTCGGCGAGGCTCGCCACCTCCTCGACCTCGACCGGCCTGCCGGCGCGCACGGACTCGAACATGGCCGCGCCGCGATCCATGGTGACGCCGATGATGCGGATCGACGGCTTGATCGCCCTGGCCGCGAGCGCGACGCCGGCCGCCAGCCCCCCGCCCGACAGCGGCACCAGGATTGCGGCGAGGTCGGGCCGGTCCTCCAGCAGCTCCAGCCCGATCGTCCCCTGCCCCGCGATCACCAGCGCGTCGTCGAAGGGCGGGATTTCGACCAGCCCCTCGTCCCGCGCCAGCCGCCGGCTCTCGGCCAGCGCATCGTCCTGGCTGCGCCCGACGATGCGCGCCTGCGCCCCCAGCGCCCGGATGCCGTCGACCTTCGCCCCCGGCACCAGCGCGGACATGCACACCACCGCCCTCAAGCCGCGGGCGCGCGCGGCCCAGGCGACGCCCCTTCCGTGATTGCCGGTCGAGCAGCAGGTGACGCCCGGCGCGCCGGCGGCCACGGCGGCGACCGCGTTGAGCGCCCCGCGCAGCTTGAACGCGCCGATCGGCTGCGTCGTCTCCAGCTTCAGCAGGAACTCGCTGCCGGCGACGGCGCTCATATGGGGCGACGGCACCAGCGGCGTGCGCACGGCCACGCCGGCGATCGTGCGCCGCGCCGCGAGGATGTCGGCGAGCGCGATGGTCAAGTCGCCTCCTTGACCGCGCTCAGGAATTGCTGGGTCCGCTCCTTCTGCGGGTTGCCGAACAGCTCGTCCGGGGTTCCCTGCTCCTCGATGCGGCCGCCGTAGAAGAAGCAGATGCGGTCGGAAATGTCCTTCGCGAACCCCATCTGGTGCGTGACCATGAGCATGGTGAGATGATGCTCGGAAACGAGCCGGCGGATGACGTTGGTGACCTCGCCGATGACCTCGGGGTCGAGCGCCGAGGTCACCTCGTCGAACAGCATGACCTTCGGCCGCATGGCGAGCGCGCGGGCGATGGCGACGCGCTGCTGCTGGCCACCCGACAGGCGCGAGGGATGCTGGTCGCGCTTGTCGGCCATGCCGACCATCGCCAGCAACTCCTCCGACCGCTCGCGCGCTTCCTTCTTTGACAAGCCCAGGACATGCACCGGGCCTTCCATGCAGTTCTCCAGCGCCGTCATGTGCGGGAACAGGTTGAAGTGCTGGAAGCACATGCCGATCTTCGAGCGGATCGTGCGCAGATGCCGGTTGTCGGCTGGGACCAGCCTGCCGCCGCGCTCCATATGGGTCAGCGGCTGGCCGTCGACATAGATGACGCCGCCATTGATGGTCTCCAGCGTCATCAGCATGCGCAGCACGGTGGTCTTGCCCGAGCCGGACGGGCCGATGATCGTCACCATCTCGCCCTCGGCGATGTCGAGGTCGAGCGAGTCGAGGACCACCAGGCTGCCATAGCTCTTGGTGACCTTCCTGAAGCTCACCATCGGGACGGCGTCGCCCTCCAGCGCGAGGGGAAAGCCTGATACGTCTTTGGTGTCCATCAGCTCATTCCGAGTTTGCGACGCGTCCAGGCCTCGAAGAGCCGGATCGCCGCCGCCGTTGGCAGCGAGATGAGAAGGAATATGACCCCGACCAGCGTGAAGGGCTCGAGGAAGCGATAGGTCTCGGACCCGATGGCGTTGGCCGTGTGCATCAGCTCGGCCACCCCGATCACCGACAGCATCGGCGTGTCCTTGAAGATGCCGACGAGATAGTTGCCCATGCCGGCCAGCGACGGCGGCAGGGCCTGCGGGAGGATGACGCGGAAATAGGTGCGCCCCGTCGACAGGTTGAGCGATTTCGCCGCTTCCCACTGACCCCTGGGCACGCTCTCCAGCCCGCCACGATAGACCTCGGACAGATAGGCGGCGTAGTGCAGGCCGATGGCGATCATGCCCGCCGTCCATGGCGAGAGCCGGATGCCGAATTGCGGCCCGACATAGAAGACGAAGAAGATCTGCAGCACCAACGGCGTGGAGCGCACGAATTCCACCGTCTCCCGCACCACCACGGTTAGCGGCGTGAACGGCGTGCGCTGCGCCAGCGCGAGCACGAGGCCGAGCACCACGGCGATGGCGTAGCCGAGCCCGGCGGCCAGCAGCGTGTTGCCGGTCGCCACCAGCAGGCGGGGCAGGATCTCCCAGGTGAAGTCCCAGCGCCAGTCGAGCATCGCCTCACGCCCTCCCCATCTTGCGCGTCATGAACCGCTCGAGCCAGCGCATGAACGGCGTGATCATGAAGCGCGCAAGCACGTAGTAGATGACGAGCGCCGTGCCGAAGGCTTCGGCCGACATGAAGGTGGTGCCGTTGATCTGCTTGACCTGGAACATCAGATCGGTGACCGAGATGAGCGCGACGAGCGCGGTTCCCTTCAGCAGCTCGATCAGCAGGTTGCCCCAGGACGGCAGCATGATCAGCACCGCCTGCGGCAGGATCACCCTGCGCATGCGCTTGGCCGGCGACATGTTGAGCGCGGTGGCCGCTTCCCACTGGCCTCTCGGCACCGACAGGATCGCGCCGCGCACCAGCTCGGCGCCATAGGCGCCGAGATTCATGCCGACCGCCACGAAGCCGGCCGTGAACTTTTCCAGCGTGATGCCGAACAGCGGCAGCACGAAGAAGATCCAGTAGAGCTGGACCAGCAGCGAGGTGCCGCGGAAGATCTCGATATAGACGGTCGCGACGCCGCGCACCGCCATGTTGGGCGCCATGCGCATCAGCCCGGCGGCGACGGCGATCGCCACCGCCAGCAGCGCCGAAAGCACGGTCAGCGCCATGGTGACGAGCGTGCCGCTGACGATGCGGTCGCCGTACTGGCTGAGGAATTCGATATAGGACATGCCGCTCAGACCCTGTCCGAGGCCACGAAGGCGAGGCAGGCACCGTCTCGTGCAGCGCCGCGGAATGGCGGGCCGGACGGGCCGGCCCGCTCTTCGTCACGTCAGCGGTTGGCGCAGACCCATTCGGTCGTCCGCTCGCCCGGGAGCGAGGCTTCGCCATAGCCGTACTCGGCGACCGCGGCGAGCATGTCCGGCGAGCCGACATAGTCGGCAAGCGCTTCGTTGAACTTGTCGAGGAAGTCCTGGTCGGCCTTGCGGAAGCCGATGCCGGCCCAGTTGAACGTCTCCTCCGGCATGGCGTTGGGGTCCGAGGCCTCGACGGCGCCGCCGGAGCTGTCGGCAAGCTGCTTCATGGTGAAGTAGGTGCCGGCGCCGGCATCGGCGCGGCCCGCCCTGACGGCAGCGAGGATTTCGGTCGGCCCGGGCACCTGCATGATGTTGGCTTCCGGCACGCCCGCGGCCTTGGCGGCCTCGATGTTGGAATAGCCGGCGCCCGTGACCATCACCGCGTCGTTTGCGACGAGGCTGGCATAGTCGCCGATGTTCTTCGGATTGCCGGGCGCGAGGATGAAGCCGTCGCCGACCGTCGCGATCGGCTCGGAGAAGGCGATGTTCTCGCAGCGGCTCGCCAGAATGTTCATGCCGCCGGTGACGATGTCGAAGCGGTTGGCGTTGAGGCCGGGAATGAGCCCACCCCATTCGGTCTGCACCGGCTCGATCTTGTCGTAGCCCATCTTCCCGAGGATGGCGATCGTCATGACGTTGACGAAGCCCATGGGGCTGCCGTCGTCGCCGGGATAGGCGAAGGGAATCTCGTTCGCGAAGCCGATGCGGATGGGCTCGCCGCTTTCCGCCCGCTCCATCAGGGATTGCGCATTCGCCGCGCCCGCGAAGCCGTATGCGAAGGCGGCCATGCCGAGCAAAGCAAGACCCTTGAAGATTGCGCTTTTCATGAGGCTGCTCCCGTGTTCCACCAATTCTTATTATGTTGTGCACAACATCATGCGACCTTGGGCCGTGTCAACGAATTTTTGCCGTCCGGCAGCGGAAGCCATCTACCAAAGTCCTGAAATCCGCCGTAGTTGTACACATTATCGGTTAACTTGATCGGATGACTTGCGCCAGCGCGCGGAGGGACACATGCCGGCAGCGGAGTTGCCTTTTTCCCGTGAGGAATATTCGCGGCGGCTCGCCAGGGTGCGCCGCGCGATGGCGGAGGCGGAGATCGACGTGCTGTTCGTCGAGGACCCCTCGAACATGGCGTGGATCACCGGCTATGACGGCTGGTCCTTCTACGTGCATCAGGGCGTCATCGTCTTCCACGACGCCGATCCCCTTTGGTGGGGCCGCGCGCAGGACGTCGGCGGGGCGGTGCGGACCGTGTGGATGACCGACGACCGCTCGCTCGGCTACGCAGACCATTACGTCCAGTCGGCGGTGCGCCATCCGATGCAGGACCTTGCCGCGGTGCTGCGCGAACGCGGCTATGCCGGCAGGCGCATCGGGCTGGAGCTGGATAACTACTACTTCTCCGCCAAGGCCTTCCTCGTGCTGAAGGAGGAGCTGCCGCAGGCCGCGCTGGTGGACGCGACGGCGCTGGTCAACTGGCAGCGGGGCGTGAAGTCCGGCGAGGAGATCGCCTTCATGCGCAAGGCGGCCCGCATCGCGGAGAAGATGGTCGACGGCGTCATGGAACGCGTCGAGCCGGGCCGGCCGAAGAACGAGGTCGTGGCGGAAATCTACGGCGACGCCATCCGGGGGGTCGGCGACGCATGGGGCGACTACGCCGCCATCGTGCCGCTGCTGCCTTCGGGAACGGACGCCGCCGCCCCGCACCTGACCTGGGACGGCAGGCCGTTCCGCAAGGGCGAGATGACCTTCTTCGAGATGGCCGGGTGCTACCGGCGCTATCACATCCCGTTCTGCCGCTCGATCTATCTCGGCAAGCCGCCGCAGAAGATGCTCGACGCGGAAAAGGCGCTGGTGGAGGGGCTGGAGGCCGGGCTCGACGCGGCGCGCGCCGGCAACCCGGCCGGGGCGGTCGCGCAGGCCCTGTTCCGGGCGCTGGAGCGCGCCGGCATAGACAAGGACAGCCGTTGCGGCTATCCGATCGGCATTTCCTATCCCCCGGACTGGGGCGAGCGCACCATTTCGTTCCGCAGGGAAGAGAAGACGATCCTGGAGCCGGGCATGACGTTCCATTTCATGCCCGGCCTGTGGATGGACGACTGGGGGCTGGAAATCACCGAAAGCATCCTCATCCGTGAAACGGGCGCGGCCGAATGTTTCTGCGACCGCCCGCGCCGCCTTTATGTGAAGGACTAGGCCGATGGACGCGCTCGAGCGCACATGCGCGATCCTCGGCGAGCTCGTGGCCTTTCCGACGGTCTCCTCGGAAGGCAATCTCGAGCTGATCACCTACGCGGCCGACCTTCTCTCGGATGCGGGCGCCACCCTCTCCTTCTCGCGCGACGAGACCGGCGCCAAGGCCAATCTCTTCGCCACGCTCGGCCCGCAGGGCGACGGCGGCATCATACTGTCGGGGCATACCGACGTGGTGCCCGCCGACGCCGCCGAATGGAGCAGCGATCCCTTCACGCTGACGCGGCGCGGCGACAGGCTCTACGGCCGCGGCACGTGCGACATGAAGGGCTTCATCGCCGCGACGCTGGCGCTGGCGCCGCGCTTCGCCGAAGCGGAACTCGCCCGCCCCCTCCATTTCGCCTTCACCTATGACGAGGAGATCGGCTGCTTCGGCGCCCGGGTCCTGATGAAAGAGATCGCAGGCGCCGGCATCCGTCCTTCCGTGGTCATCATCGGCGAGCCCACCAGCATGCGGGTGATCGAGGGGCACAAGGGCTGCTACGAATACACGACCGAGTTCACCGGCATGGAGGGCCACGGCTCCCAGCCCGACCGGGGCGTCAACGCGATCGAATATGCGGCGCGCTACATCTCGCGCCTGCTCGACCTGCGCGAGCGGCTGAAGGAGCGCGCGCCGGCGAACAGCCGCTTCGATCCGCCCTGGACCACGGTTCAGGTCGGCGCCATCTCCGGCGGCACGGTGCGCAACGTCATCGCCGGCAGCTGCGCCGTGGAATGGGAAATGCGCCCGGTAACGGGCGACGACGCAGCATGGGTGAAGAACGACCTCGCCACCTATGTCGACAACGCCCTGCTGCCCGCCATGCGCGCCGTCTCCCCCGATTGCGGCATCGTCACGCGCACGATCGGCGAGGTCGAGGGATTGCAGGTCGTCGACGAATCGGAAGCCCGCGACATCGTCTGCGAGCTGACCGGCTGCGACCATACCGACGTCGTGTCGTTCGGCACCGAGGCGGGCCTGTTCCAGGCCGCGGGCATATCCTCGATCATCTGCGGACCCGGCTCCATCGCCCAGGCGCACAAGCCGGACGAGTTCATCGAGATCGGGCAGCTTGCCGCCTGCCTCGAAATGCTGGGCAAGCTGCGGCTGAAGCTCGCGCGGTGAGCGGAACCGCGTGAGCCGGAGCGAAAGGCGCCGATGAGTGAGGACAGCGCGGCAAGGCCCGCCGGCAAGGGCGCAAGAGGCCGGTTCGAGCGGATCTACCAGACGCTGCGGACGCGCATCTGCCTGCTCGACTACGCGCCGGGCAGCCGCCTGCGCGAGGAGGACCTGGCCGACGAATTCGGCGTGTCGCGCACGCCGGTCCGGCGCGTTCTCGTCAAGCTGGAGGCAGAGGGCCTTCTGCGGTCCGTGCACGGCGTCGGCACCATCGTCACCGACATCGACGTCAACGAGCTGGCGCAGGTCTACGAGCTACGCGTGGAACTGGCCGAGCTGATCGGCAAGCTCTCGCCGATCGTCGTCGACGAGGCGCTGGTCGCGCGCTTCCGCGACATCAAGGCGCGGTGCGACCGGATGGTGGCCGCCGGCGATCCGCGCGAGTTCTCGCAGATCAACATGGAGTTCTTCCACCTGTTCACCACGCTCACCGCCAACGAACCGCTGCGCGCGATCAGCGAGCGGCTCTACTACCAGACCACCCGGATCTGGCTGAAGATGGCCTCGCGCCTCAAGGGCTACGAGACGCTGCTCTACAACGAGTTCGTCATCTTCCAGCGCGAGGTCGCCGACATCACCGAGGCGGTCGAACATGGCGACCTGATGGCCGCGGGCCATGTGAGGCGCGCCCACATCGCCATGAGCTTCAGCAGGATCCGGCAGGCCTCCGGCGCCGGCGAAAACGCGGCCGTGCCGAAGGCGGACCCGAGCGGCCGCGGCCTACGGCGCAATCCCGGGGCCGGCTAGAGCGTTTCACGGTTTCACGGAAACGGTGAAACGGTCTATCTCTTTGTTTTTCCGCCCGGGATTGCTCTAGCCGCCGACCCTCATGCAGCATCCCGCATGGACGGCCCCGTCCGGCGCGACCACGATACCTTCATAGGGAAAGCCGATGTCGCTCATCCCGTCGGAGCAGAAGCGGTAGTTGCGCCATAGCGCCAGATGGCCGACGCCGTCCCCGCTCTCCAGCCTGACCGCGTAGCGCCCGGTCAGTCCCGCGGCCCGCGTCATCGGGCCGGCCTGCCAGGTCTCGCCCTCGTCAGCCGGCGTCTCGAACCGCGCCTCGCCTTCGGCCACCTTCACGCTCCAGAACGGTTCCGTGCCGGTGCATTGCAACGGAAACGTCTCATCGCCCGAAGGCGGCGCATCGTCCACGGGCGTGAGATAGCGCGCATTGACCCAGCCGAGGCCGTCGCCAACGGCCACCTGCCACCAGACCGACCCGTTCACTTCCAGCCGCGTGCCGGCAACGGCCACCTCGCCCGCTTCCGGCTCCAGCGTGCCGACGATCCCGGCGGAGGGGTCCGGCTGGGCGCGGACGTTGAGCACGTCGCCGCCCGCCACGCCGATCACGCGGTAAAGCCGGGCAGGCTCCGGCGTCAGCTCTTCGGTCGCCAGCGCGGGCAGGGAAAGGGATGCCGCCATCGCGGCAAGCACGACGATCCCGAACTGGCGCATGGCGGTTCTCCTTCCTGCCTGCCGCGCTCCTCCCGTCAAACGGGGGAACGCCGTTGCCGCCATGGTGGAGCGTCGCGGGCGGAATGACAACAGTTCGCAGGCATGGCGTTCAGTGGACGGCGGCGTACATGATCTTTTCCTCCGTCGCCTCGGCGGGAGAGAATTCCTCGACCACGCGGCCCGAACGGCACACCAGGATGCGGTCGGACAGGTTCATGATTTCCGGCAGGTAGGAGGAGATCACGACCACGGCCAGCCCCTCGTCCGCCAGCCGGTTGATGAACTGGTGGATCTCGGAGATCGCGCCGACGTCGACGCCGCGGGTCGGCTCGTCGAAGACGATGACCTTCGGCTTCTGCGCGAGGGACTTCGCGATGACGACCTTCTGCTGGTTGCCGCCCGACAGCTCGATCACCCGCGCGTTTGCGTTGATCGCCTTGATGTTCAGCGTCTTCGTCCACTCGGCGGCGATCTCGCGCATCTGGGCCATGCTGACCACCACGCTGCCGGTCAGCCCGGCCGCAAGCGCGCCCATATAGAGGTTTTCGGGGATCGTCATCGTCTCGAAGAAACCCTCGATCTTGCGGTCCTCGGTGACGTAGACGATGCCGTCCTTCACCGCCTGGCGCGGCACGCGGTAACGGACCGGGCGGTCGCGCAGGTGGATTTCACCGCCGTTGAAGAAGTTGCGCTTGGCCACGCCGGAGATGATCTTGGCGACCTCGGTGCGGCCGGAGCCGATCAGGCCGAACATGCCGGTGATCTGGCCGCCATAGATCGAGAAGGACGTGTTGCGCACGATCGTGCCCATGGACACGTTCTGGACGGACAGCACCTTCTCGCCCACGGCGCGTGGCTCCTGTCCGGCCTCGTGTCGGTAGAGCGAGCTCGACAGCGAACGGCCGACCATGGCGCGGATGATCTTGTCGCGGTCGAAATTCTTCGCCAGGTCGCTGGCGACCAGCTCGCCGTCGCGCAGCACGGTGATCCGGTCGGCGATCGCCAGCGCCTCCTCCAGCGCGTGGCTGATGAAGATGATCGACACGCCGTTCCGCTTCAGCCGCTCGACCAGCGCGAAGAAATGGCGCTTCTCCTCCGGCGTCAGCGACGCCGTCGGCTCGTCGAAGATGATCACCTGCACGTTCTTGCGCACGGCGCGCGCGATCTCGACCATCTGCTTGTGCGCGGCGCCGAGCGAGGAGACGAGCGCGGTCGGGTTCACGTTGAAATTCAACGATTGCAGGAAGGTTTGCGCGGCGATGTTGAGGCCGCGGATGCGGTTGAACAGGCTCTCGTCGCCGAGATAGAGGTTCTGCGCCACCGTCATCGATGGCACCAGGCTCGTCTCCTGGAAGACCATGACGACGCCGTGGTCGAGCGCCTGCGCCGGCGTCTGGAAGTTGACCGGCGCGCCGTTGAGCAGCATCTCGCCGCTTGTCGGCTGGGTGACGCCGCACATCATCTTGGTCAGCGTCGACTTGCCGGCGCCGTTCTCGCCCAGCAGGGCATGGATCTCGCCCTTCTGGAGCACGAAGTTGACTTTCGTTACGGCGGGAACGCCGCGATATTCCTTGCTGGCGTCCTTCATCTCGATGAGCGGTTGCATCACGTGGCTCCCGAAGTGGTCATGAAACCGGGGCGTATCTCGACGATCACGTCGCCGCCCTTGCTGGCGGCCAGCAGCCTGTCCCCGTCGGGAAGGCAGGAGAACACGCCGTGGCGCGTGCCGTCGGCGCGGCTGTGCCACGACGCGACCGGGCGGAAGGCGGCGTCGAGCCTGACGACGAGCCCGTAGGAGCGGGTCGGCGCCCACGGCTTCAATATGCCGAGATGCTTCTGCGCGCCGCCCTGGAGCGGTTCGAGGAAGGTGCTCGACGGCTTCAGCGAAGGCGCCACCCAGTAGGCTTCGTCGATTTCCTCGATCATGCGCGCGAGGAAGGCGGGCTCGCGCTGGACGAACTCGATGATCTGGTTGCGCGGCGCGAACAGCGCCAGCCAGTAGCCGCCGGCCGGATCGCGGCGGATGCGGGCCGGATAACCCGGCAGGTCGGCGAGCACCGGCTCCGGGCGTCCGCCCCCGGCGATGGAGACGAGGCGATGACGCCAGCTTTCGGCCACGACCAGCCGCCCGTCCTGCGTCTCGACGATGCCGAGCGGCCAGCCGAGGCCGGCGGCGAGGCGCGTCTGGTTCGCGCCGTCCGCCGCCATGCGCCACAGCGTGCCGTCGGACCGGCGCTCCATCAGGTCGCGCTTCCATTCCGTGTGCGCGCGTTTTGCCGACCCTTGCGCGACGAGGAGCCCGCCATCCGACGCGAAAGCCAGCGCGGTGACGCAGCGCGCCGGTCCGTCGCCGAGGCTGGCGATGGAGGTGCGGGCACCCGCGCCATCCATCACCACGATGCTGCCGCTCGCCAGCGCCGCGGCGAGGCGGCCGCCGGGCTCGCCGGCGATGGCGGTGATCCCGGAGCCGAGATCGGCGATGGTTTCGCCGCCCTCCGGCGTCAGCCGGCAAAGGCGCGAGCCGCTGGAAAAGACCACGCCCCGGCCGCCATCGGCGAGGTCATCCGGTGCCTCGGCCGTGGCCACGACCGGCGCTTCCTCGAGCAGGCGGTTCGGCCGCAGCGCGCCGTCCATCGGCGGCACCGTGACGGCGGCCTCGCCGCTGCCGCGGAAATTGTCCCAGGCCCGTTTCAGCACGCCGATCACGCCCGCTCCCCCCAGTAGTCGTCGAGGGAGGTCCAGTTCGGGTCTGCGCCCGGAATGCGGTACTTGCCGACCCGGTTGTTGTAAATGCCGCCGAGATAGAGCCAGCCCTTGTGCTCGCGGATCGAGGTGATCATCGGATGCGCCTCGCCGCCGAGGTCCCACAGCACGTCGAGGATGTTGCCGTCGGCATCGAACTTGATGACGCAGCCGGTGTTCATGTTCGGGTAGAGCCAGTCGTCGCGGCCGACCTTGCGCACCATGCGGCGGCGGAAGTCCGGCATGCGCAGCGCAAGGTCGAACACCGGCGCCCGCATGCCGCACAGCGCGCACCAATAGCTGCCGTCTGAGGCGCGGTTGATGTTGTCGGGGTAGCCGGGAAGGTTGTCGACGACGATTTCCTTGCGGCCCTTGTTCGGCCCGTCGAAATACCAGCGCGTGATGCGGCAGCCCCAGGTCTCGGCGAAGAGCAGCGACTGGCCGCCCTTCTCGACGCAGATGCCGTTCGGCAATTGCAGGTCGGGCAGCATGGTGCGCGAGGAGTTGGTCTTCGGATCGTAGCAGATGATGCGGCCGTTCCCCCGACCCTCCAGCGCGTCGACCATCCAGTCGTACATCTCGTAGCGCACGGTCGCCTCGGAGAAATAGACCTTGCCGTCGGGGGCGATGTCGAGGTCGTCGGCCAGCCGCAGGCGGCTGTCGTCGACGATGGAGAGCAGGCTGCGGTTGGTCTCGTCCGAAAGCTTGGTCACCTCGCCGGCAGGCGATATCCTGAACAGGCCCATCCCGCCGACACAGGTGTGGAGGTTCCCCTCCCGGTCGAAGGCGAAGCCGAGCGGATGGCCGCCGATATGGGCGAAAACCTCCCACCTTTTGTGGTCGGGCGCGAAGAAGCGGATGACGTCGCCGTGGCGGCTGCCGCAATAGAGGTTGTCGTTTTGATCGAAGATGACGTCCTCGGGCCCGTCGAGCTCGCCGAGCCCGATCGCCTCGACGCCGCGCAGTTTGTCGTTCAGCGCATAGTCGGAGTCCGATCCGGCCGCCGTTTCGGGAAGCGGCGGCAGGCGGAAATAGGTCGGCGAGACATAGGCGCGCGCCAGCACCTTGTGCCGGTTCTTCACCCAGCGCACATCGACCGCGACGGCGGCCAGCAGCAGCAGGCCGAGCACCAGCGAACTGGTGCCGCTCGACAGGCCCATGCGGATCAGCGAGTTCTGCACGAGCAGGACGATCATCGCTCCGATGACAGCCTTGGTGATCGAGCCGCGGCCGCCGCCGAGGCTGATGCCGCCGAGGACGGCGGCGGTGAGCATCGTCACCTCCAGTCCCTTGCCGACATCGGCGGATGCGCTCGACATGCGCGCGGCATAGAAGGTGGCGGCAAGGCCGGTCAGGAGGCCGGACAGCACATAGGTCGCGCAGATGGTGCGCTTGACGCGGATGCCGGCATTGTAGGCCGACCGGCGCGAGCCGCCGACGGCGGACACGTGCCAGCCGAAGCGCATGCGGGTCAGCACGATATGGCCGACGATGGCGATCACGACCGCGACGACGAGGCTCGACGGGACGCCGAAGACGTCGCCGATCGCCATGAACTCCCAGGTCGCGGAGGCGTTGAAGCCGCGCGCGATGACCTGGCCGTAGTCGAGCAGGCCCTGATCGACCACGGCCCTTATCAGGATCAGCATCACGAGGGTGGTGAGGAAGGCGCGCATCCCGAGATAGCCGATCAGCACGCCGTTGATCAGGCCGACAAGGCCGCCGACCAGCATGACGGCCGGGATGCCCAGCGCGAGGTTCACCTCCATCGAGTTGATGACGAGCAGGGCGACGAGATTGCAGAGTGCGAAGGTCGAGCCGACGGTCAGGTCGATGCCGCCCGCCATCATCACGACGGTGATCCCAACGATGATGATGAGATACTCGCCATAGATGCGGGCGATATCGGACAGGCTGGAGGCGGCCAGGAAACCCGGCATCGCGATGGAGAACACGGTGACGACGCCGGCCAGGATCATCACCGGGATCAGGGTGTCGATCCAGCTCTTGGAAAGGATCTCGCCGACAAACTTATCGGGGATGTACCGATATCGCCAGCGCGTCCAGGTTTCCGACGACGCCATCAGCAGCTTCTCCGGTCAGGCGTGGAAAGGGGACCGCCGCGACGGGCGCGACGGTCCGCGGGAAAGGGCGCGGGGTCAGCCGCCCATCGCCTTGAGCTCCTCGAGCTTCCAGCAGGACGACGGCGTCAGGTTGTCCTTGGTCAGGACCTTGAGCGGGGTATAGAGCGCGAAGGGGTTGCTGCCGGGCTCCGGCTTGGTCTGGAGCAGGATCTTCAACGCCGCGTTCAGGTCGCGCGCCTGGCCGGGAACGTCGTAGCTGACATAGGCGTCGAAGCTGCCGTTCTCGATGTTGTCGCAGGCCGCCGCCTTCGAGCCGCCGCCCGAGGAGACGAAGAAGACCTGGTCCTGCATGTTGGCCTCGCGGATCGCGGCGGCCGTGCCGCTGTCCTGGCCGTCCCACACGCCGACGATGCCGCACAGATCGGGGTTCTGCTTCAGGATGGTCGAGGTGATCGCCTGCGCCTTTGCCGGATCGAAGTCAGCGGACTGCCGGGCGACGATCTGGATTTCGGGGTGCTGGCCGAAGACGTCGTCGAAGGCCATGTTGCCGATGACGATCGTCGGCGTGGCGGCCTGGCCGGTGACGATGGCGATCTTGCCGTTCTTGCCCGAATCCTTGCCGCAGGCCGCCACGACGGCCTCGGCCTGCTTGACGCCGAGGTCGTACCAGTCGGCGCCGACGAAGGCGTCGCCGTTGGTGACCGACTTCATGTTGATCTGGATGACGTTGATGCCCGCCGCCAGCGCCCGGGGCACGACGCGGTTGTAGGCCTGCTGATCGAGCGGATGCAGGATCAGCACGTCGGGCTTGTCGGCGATGAAGCCGTTGGCGGCCTGCACGCCCGCCTCGACGTTCCAGTTGGGATCGCGCACCTCGACGGTGTAGCCGAGCGCCCTGGCCTGGTTCTGCAGGCCGGCGTTCCAGCCCTCGGTCAGGTCGAAGCCCATGGACAGCGGGACGAAGGCGACCTTCTTGCCCTTGACGGTCTCGTAATAGGTCTTCGACTGGCCGTCGTCATAGGGCTCCGATACGGCGGCGCCCGTCGCGGCCGTCAGCACGGCCGCGGCCGCCATCGCCTTGAGAAGCTTCATTGCAGGCATGTCACTTTCCTCCACGTGAAATGACGGTTCAGATGTCCCCGTGCTGGGCGGTCTGCTCGTCGCGGGGGTTGAGCAGGGTGTCGACCACGATCGCCGCCAGCAGGATCACGCTCTTCAGGATGCTCTGAACGGTGTAGGTCAGGTTCATGATCGTCATGCCGTTGAGCAGGATGCCGATCAGGACGGTGCCGACGATGACGTTGCGGATGCCGCCCTTGCCGCCCGACAGGCCGATGCCGCCGAGCACGACGACGAGGATGACGTCGTAGACCATCGTGGACAGCGCCAGCCGCGTGTTGATGTGCGACAGCGCGGTGGCCATGACGATCCCCGCGACAAGGGCAATGATCGAGATCAGCACGTACTGGACCACGATCATCGGCCGGACCGGAATGCCGGTGATGCGCGCGGCGGCGGGGTTGTCGCCCATTCCGTAGATGAAGCGGCCGGGCTTCAGGTAGCGCAGGAAAAGCCACGCCGCCAGTGCGACCAGCGCGAAGACGACGACTGGCGCCGGCACGCCGAGCACGCGCCCGCTGCCGATCGAGTAGAACCAGGACGTGCCGCCGCCGCTGATGTAGACCGCCTCGATCGGCACCAGATACGCCTTGCCGAAGCCGTAGACGGCGATGCCCATGGCCAGCGTGGCGAAGATCGCCGGTATCTCGACATAGGCGATGAGCACCCCGTTGACGATGCCGACGAGAACGACGAAGGCCAGCGCGCACAGGAAGGCCAGCCACAGCGGCATGCCGCCGTTGACGAGGCTGAGCATCCACGCCACCGAGATCGGCATGGTCGACAGGATCGAAAGGTCGATGCCCCTGCCGATGATCGCGATCGCCATGCCGACGCCGAGGATGCCGAGGATCGACACGTTCTGAATCAGCGAAAGCAGGTTCCCCGCGTCGAGGAAGCCCGGCAGCGCGATCGAGAACACGACGAACAGGGCGACCGCGATGACCAGGACGATCCGTTCCTGAGAGAGACCTGTCGCTATCGGCATTCTCACCTCCCGACGATCCTGCGGGCATGTGGGATCATTAATGAATGATGTTCACCAGACTCATTGCTTGTCAATGGGATATGTGAACCATCCGAAAACAGGAGCGCCCGATTGCCTCGATTTAGTTGGAAATACCGGCACATATCGGGCGCATTCAATTAATGAGACGGACCCATCAAAAGCCTGGGAAAACGTCTCGTCCGGTCAAAGGGGATAGCCGACGTAATCGCCGTCCTCGATGCGCTCGATATATTCGGTCATGCCGTAGCCGACCTGATCGCCCCAGGTGAACCGCGTGAACCCTTCGGCGATGCGCGACACCAGTGTGCCGTCCTCGGTCTTGCGCCGGTTGCGCAGCGGGGCGAGTTTCAGGATTTCGCCGTCGATGCGGACCTTGCGCTTCGCGGTCATCACGCCGAGCCGCACGAAGCGCGGGTCCTTGTCGTCGGTCCAGTCGGTCTGGACTTCGAGGTCCAGGACCTCCTCATACTCCCCGCCGACGAGGAGCACGCCCTGACGGCGGACATCGCCGGCCTGGTCGGTGATCTTGAGCAGCATCAGGCCGTCGCCGTTGGGGAAATTGGCGAGGAACAGGCGGTAGAAATAGATCACCTGCCAGTAGCGCGGCCCCCAGGAATGATCGCGCCAGCCGTGGCCGTCGATCTTCCATGTCTGGTCGCCGACCGTGATCACGCCCCTGGCGCGGCCGTGCTGGTTGAAATGGCCGAGCGAGAAGTCGCGCCCGTACATCGTCTGGACGGTGTCGTCGACCGGCTCGCCGCCGTGGATGGGCGACTCCGCGACATGCGTCCACGACACGTGCCCCGGAAGGCGCGGCCCCGTCGCGAACAGACGCTGCGGATCGCGCAGGTCGTCGGGGTTGTCGACGATGATCAGTTCGCCGTCATAGCTCATCGTCACGCTCTTCAGCGGCTCCTCGACGGTGTAGCTGATCCCGCCGGCCTCGAACCTGTCGTTCGTGGTGATCGCCGGCCGCTTGAACTGGCAGGCAATGCGGCCATCGGGCAGGTAGAGACATACGGAAAGCTCGGCATAGCCCTCGTTGACGCGGTTGCCGAGCCGCATCCAGCCGCCGAAAGCCGCCTTCGGGTCGAAGGCGTTGGTGTAGACGCTCTCGTTGAAGTTGGAAGAGGCGTCGGGCACGTGATTGAACTCGTGCTCGGGGCGCATGATGTATTTGTCGCTCACTGTCCGGTCTCCGTTCCGTCGTCGAGGCGCACGACGACCTTCATGCTCCCGCGTTGAATCTGCTCGTCGCGCTGGTTGAGGACCTCGAAGCGGTAGGTGGCGAGCCCGCGGCCGGGCCTGGAGGTGGGGCGCACCTCCTCGACCGTGACCCGCGAGCGGATCGTGTCGCCGATCTTCACCGCGCCCGAGAAATCCCAGTTGATGTTGACCAGCCCGATGACGCGCGCGCCGAACAGCCCGGTATGGGTGGCCATGCCGATGGCGGTGGCCATGGAATGCGGGCCGTGCGCGATGCGGGTGCCGTGCGGCGTCGTCCTCGCGAAGGTCTCGTCGATATGGACCG
Source organism: Aquamicrobium sp. (assembly GCA_035444225.1). Taxonomy (GTDB): domain Bacteria; phylum Pseudomonadota; class Alphaproteobacteria; order Rhizobiales; family Rhizobiaceae; genus Aerobium. Next base: position 20,469 of record DAOMOI010000002.1, read on the forward strand.
GCGTGAAGTCGCCGACGAGGCCGGCGAAGAGGTTGACGTCGCCTTCGCCGATGGTGCGGCCGGCGCTTTCGACGGATTCTCCGACGACGAGCGGTTTCATGTCGTTGCTCCCTGGTTCAGTCTTTCCAATTCGGCACGGGCGAGCGCCTCGCGGTGGACCTCGTCGGGGCCGTCGCCGATGCGCAGGAAACGGGTCTCGGCGAAGGCCTCTGCCAGGAAGAAATCCTGCGACAGGCCGGCGCCGCCGTGCACCTGGATGGCGCGGTCGATCACCTTCCCGGCGGTCTCCGGCACGACGATCTTGGCGATGGCGATGTCGTGGCGCGCGGCCTTGTTTCCGAGCCTGTCCATCGTCCAGGCGGCCTTGAGCGTCACGAGGCGGGCCTGCTCGATGTCGCAGCGCGACTGGCCGATCGCCTGGCGCACGGCGCCCATGGCGGCGAGGCTGGAGCCGAAGGCGACGCGCGAGCGCGCCCGCTCGCACATGACCCGGAGCGCCCGCTCGGCCAGCCCGATGAAGCGCATGCAGTG
>DAOMOI010000002.1:21009-30450 GCA_035444225.1 Aquamicrobium sp.
GGATGCGGCCGGGCCCGAGCCGCCCCTGCGCGATCTCGAAGCCGCGGCCTTCGCCGAGCAGGATGCTTTCGGCCGGCACGCGGACATTGTCGAACACGACCTCGCCGTGCCCGAGCGGCGCGTGCTCGTAGCCGTAGACGCTGAGCGCGCGCTCGACGCGCACGCCCGGCGCATCCATGGGCACGAGGATCATCGACTGCTGCTTGTGCTTCGGCGCCGAGCGGTCGCTCTTGCCCATGACGATGGCGACCTTGCAACGCTGCGCGTTCGCCCCGGTCGTCCACCATTTGCGCCCATTGACCACGTAGTGGTCGCCGTCGCGGCGGATGTCGGTCTCGATGTTGGTCGCGTCGGAGGAGGCGACGGCCGGCTCGGTCATCGCGAAGCAGGAGCGGATCTCGCCGGAAAGCAGCGGCTTCAGCCAGCGCTGCTTCTGCGCGTCGGTCCCGTACCGGGAAAGGATCTCCATGTTACCCACGTCCGGGGCGTTGCAGTTGAACAGCTCGGGCGCGGCGAGAGACCGGCCGAGGATCTCGCAGAGTTGCGAATATTCCCAGTTGGAAAGTCCCTGCCCTTCCGGCCCGTGATTGTAGAACAGGTTCCACAAGCCTGCGGCCCTCGCCTTTTCCATCAGCGCCATGGCGAGCGGGCGCGGCGCCCATTTCTCGCTCTCGGGCGGCGCCTTCAGGAGTTCGCGCTCGTTCGGATAGACGTGCTCGTCCATGAACGCGACGAGCCGGTCGCGCAGGGCGGCGGCGTGAGGCGAAAGCTCTGCAAACATGAAAAATCCTGCTCCTTCCGGGGACGCCGCCGCGATAGCGGGCCTAGCGGCCCGCCTTAGCCTTGAACGGGGCGCGAGCCTTCACCGCATCGTCGAGATCGAAGACCAGCATCGACACATCCGCGTCCATGAACGACGTCGCATGGAGATTGGCGTTGGCCACCGCGTTTATCGCCTCCTTGCTCATCGTCATGATCGCCGGCGGCATGGCGCAGGCCTGTTCCGCCAGCCGCAGCGCGACCGCCATGTCCTCGCCCGGCGCCGCCAGCTCGTCGGCGATCCCCCATTCGAGGGCCTGTTCGGCCGGCATCTTCTCGCACAGCATGACGATGCGCTTGGCGCGGGCGGGACCGACCAGCGCCACCAGCCTCGGGATCGCCTGCATCTGCAATGTCAGGCCGATCCTGATCTCGGGCACGTAGAGGTAGGAGTCCCTCGCCATCACCCGCCAGTCGCAGCACAGCGCGATCGCCACCCCTGCCCCGACGGCCGGGCCGTGGATCGCGGCGATGGTGGTTTGCGGAAGCTCCTCCCACGCGCGGCACATGTGCCGGCCGCGATGGTGCAGCGCGCGCCTTTCCGCCACGCTTCCCGTCGGCGAGGATTGCCTCAGGTCGAAGCCGGCCGAGAAGGCCCGCCCTTCCCCCGTCAGGACGATCGCGTGCGTGTCGTGGTCGTTCCGAAAGAGGCGGGCGACCTCGGTCAGCTCCTCCATCATCGTGTAGTTGAACGCGTTGAGGCAATCCGGCCTCGACAGCGTCACCACGGCGATGTCGCCTCTCTTTTCGATCCTTACCGTCTCAAAATCCATGTCCGTCCCCTTTTTGAGGATGCCGATCGCTCATGCCTTCTCGCGCCTGATCTTCTCGCGTCCGATCTTCTCGCGCTTGACCTCGATGCCGGCTGCGTCCCGGTCCCAGGTATCGGGGGTGATCCCCGCCTCGCGCAGCTTCACCTTCTCGATCTTGGCCGTCGGCGTGCGCGGCAGCCCCTCGACGACGCGCACGTAGCGGGGGATCATGAAGTGGGCCATGCGGGGCCGCAGGAACTCGATCAGCTCGGCCGGGTCGAAGTCCGCGCCCTCCTTGATGGCCACGACGGCCATCACCTCGTCCTCGGCGATCTCGCTCCTGACCGCCACGGCCGCCGCCTCGCGCACGGCCGGGTGCGACAGCACCTCGGACTCGACCTCGAAGGAGGAGATGTTCTCGCCGCGCCGGCGGATCGCGTCCTTCAGGCGGTCGACGAAGTAGAAATTGCCCTCTTCATCCTTGCGAAAGCCGTCGCCGGTATGGAACCAGCCGTTGCGCCAGGCGGCGGCGGTGGCTTCCGGGTTCCCGGCGTAGCCATGGTTCAGCGCCCAGGGACACTCGGTCCGCACGACGAGTTCGCCGACCGCGCCGACCGGCACCTCGCAATCGTGCTCGTCGACGATGCGCACCTCGACGCCGGCCCGCACCTTGCCGGCGCTTCCAAGGGCGGTCGGGTTCGGCTCCGAGACGATCGGCATGGAGATTTCCGTCATGTTGAAATGCGTGTGCACCTCGGTGCCGAACCGCTCGTGAAACTGCGGCGCGGTGTCGTTGAGCGGCACGTAGGTGCATGTCCGCAGCGGATGATCCTTGTCGTCGGGGCTCGCGGGCCGCTTGAGCAGGAAGCCGCCCATGACGCCCAGCAGGATGGCGGTGGTGATGCCCGCGCGCTTCACCGTGTCCCAGAAGGTGTTGGTGTCGAAGGCATCGACCATGGCGATGGAGCCGCCATGGATCAGCATCGCCGTCACCGGCATGACGCCGCCCGAATGGAACAGCGGCAGGTTGATCATGTAGCGGTCGTCCGAGCGCAGGAAGGGCGCCGCCTTCGCCATGCTGTAGAGGTGCATGTAGGACGACATCACGCCCTTGGACGGGCCGGTCGTGCCGGAGGTGAAGATGATCGACTGCATGTCCCACGGCGCGATCGGCCGTTCGAGCGCCGGCGGCTCGAGGTCGGCAGACTTGAAGGCGCCGGACTGGCGGACTTTCAGCCCCGCGACCTCCTGCCCGGAACCGCCGAGCACGACGATCTCCTCGAGCCCGTCCAGTTCGACCTCGGCGAGGCGCTGGTGGAGGTCGGCATGGACGAGGCCCAGCCGCGCCTCGGACAGCCTGACGGCATGGCGCAGGAGATTGCCGCGATAGGCGAGGTTCACCGGCACGAACACCGCGCCCAGATAGTTGAGCCCGAACCAGGCGCGAAGGCAGTCGGCGCTGTTAGGCAGCCAGACCAGCACGCGCTCGCCCTGCCTGACGCCCAGCGCCTTCAGCGCGTTCGCGGTCGTCACCGCCTCGCGAAGCGCCTCGGCATAGGTCCAGGTCTCGCCGTCGGCGAAGAGCGCGAAAATCTTGTCCGGCTGAATGCGCGCCCAATGTTCGAGCATGTAGCGTTGGACGCATTGCTCCGCCGGCGGCATGCGAGGATCAAGGTGATAGGTCATGGCCACCTCCCAGTGCGCCCTTTCTCGTCAACCGTTCCCGCCGCCGCCGCTCGCAATCTCCGCGAACAGGGGCTTGCGCGTTATCTTCATCTCGGCGGCCATCTCGTCGTGCAGGTGCGCGCTGACATGCACGGCCAGGCGGCCGAACGCCGCCTCTTCGCGCCGCGGCCAGATCACGGCGATCGCGTCGCCGATCGCGGCGTCCAGCCGCCTCTTCGCCGCCAGCAGGTCATCGGCGGTTTCCATGCCGTCCACCGGATCGGCGAGCACCGCGCCGGCCTCGGGAACGAGGGCGGCGATCTCCGCGACCAGCGCGCGCTTGGCCGCGACCAGCTGCGCCAGCGGCGCCTGCGCCCACTCGACGCGCGGGGCGATGTTGTTGAGGAGGTCGATCACCCCGACCGCCTGTCCGCGTGCGTAGGAATCGCGCACATGCGGGATCACGTCGGAGCGCATGGTGGCGATGATGCCGTCGATCAGTCTTTCCAGCGGAATGTTCACGACGCGCGCTCCATGGCTGCCTCGACCTGCAGGAGCATGCGCGGGATCTGGGCGCCCATGCCGGCCATCCTGAGATCGTTGAAGCCGCGCCGGGCGAAGCAGTCGGTCGCGCCGTAGTGCATGACCGCCAGCTTGAACGTGCCGAATGCCTCCCAGTAGGCCATGTCGGCCAGCGTCACCTCATGGCCCGTGAGCGCGGCATAGCGGTCGCGCAGCTCCTCGCGTTCGAAGAAGTGGCACATGTAGGGCGAGCGGCCGCGCCAGGCCTGCAGGCAGACCCAGCCGAGATCCTCGACCGGATCGCCCAGCCGCACCAGCTCCCAGTCGAGAATGGCGGTGATCCGGCCATCGACCTCGAGGAAGTTGCCGATGCGATAGTCGCCATGGGTGATGGATATGCGCGCGGCGACCGGGGCCCTTTCCCTGAGCCAGGCGGCGGCCAGTTCCAGCATCGGCACCCGCGCCTCGGACCATCTGGCCAGGTTGGCCATCCAGGCGTCCACCTGCTCCACGGCGGTGCGGCGGACGTCCCTGGTCCCGTCGATGGCGGCAACCGGCGTCTTCTGCCAGGTGAAGTCGTGAAGTGCGGCCAGCGCCTCGACGAACTGGGTGCCGAGGCGCACGCGCCGCTCGTCGTCGAAGGCCGGGCCGCCGTCATGGGTCCACGGGATCGGCGCCTCTCCCTGAACGAGATCGCACACGAAGAAGGGCGCGCCGAGGATCGACGTGTCGTCGCTGTACCAGTAGACGCGCGGCACCGGCACCGCGCTCGTTTCCAGCGCGCGCAAGGTGATGAACTCGGGATAGGCGCGATAGGGGCCGAAGATGCCCGTCGGCGGCCCGGCGCGCAGGATGAGGTCGCGCTCCGCCTGCCTGCCCCGCTCCGTCCAGCGCGCGCGGAAACCGAAGGTGACCCAGGAGAAGCCGACCGTGAACCGCCTGAGCGGGCCGATGTCGACCGGCGCGCCGGTCTGCGCGCGCACGAAATCCGCGAGCGCCGCGCGGATTGCCTCCACGCCGGTGGGATCGAAGGCGGCCGACGTCTCGACACGGCCACGAAGTGCGGATGTCGTCATATTACGGGTGTTCCGGGATGCGACGTTTCAGCGTCCCTGACGGGAAGGCCGAGGACGCGCCGGGCGTCGCGATAGAGCAGGCGGGCCATCTCCAGCATCATCAGGCCGAAGGCGAGCGGCATCATCAGCAGGATGGGCCAGAGCGGCCAGAACGCGGTGCCGATCTGCATGGTGCGGTTGGTCTGGATGCTTCCCCAGACGAAGCGCGTCACGTACCAGAGGAAGGCGGCGTAGATCGCGATCTCCACTGCCAGGACGACGACGCCGACCAGCGCCCTTCGCCGCGGCGGCTGGGAGTCGGCGAACATTTCCAGCCGCGGAAACAGCCCGTCGCGGTGCGCGACCGGCAGCGCCCAGAAGACCAGAAGCGGAAACAGGATCCGCTCGACGATGTTGTAGGCGCCGGGGATCAGGTCCATCTGCAGGAAATAGCGGCCGAAGACGCTGATGACCGTGACCATCATCATGATGAACAGCATCGAGCCGGCCCCGATCGCCGCGAGGCCCCATTCGAACGCCCAGATCGCTCTCCAGAAACGCATCGCCTCACCTCAATTCAGATGGCTCGGAAGCCAGGTCGCGAGACCGGGGAACAGCATCAGCGCCCCGACGACCACCACCGCCGAGATGGAGGAGAACACCATGCAGGGGCGGAACACGGGCCCCACCGGCGTTCGTGCCGCGGTCGCGGCGGAGAAGGCGACGAGCCCGACGGGCGGCGTCAGCAGCCCGAGCGAGATGACGAAGCAGGCCACGACGCCGAACCAGATCGTGTCGACGCCCGCCGACTGCACCATGGGCAGGATGATCGGTATCGACAGCACGATGATCGTCACCTCCTCCAGGAACATGCCGGCGACGAACAGGCCGAACATCAGCACGAGAATGAGGATCGTCGGCTCCGCCACCAGTGGCTCGGCCATGTGCAGCAGTTCCGTCGGCAGGCGCGAGAACGACATGAAGCGCGAGAATATCTGCGCCGCGATCAGGAGCATCAGCAGCATGGCCGACACCTTCACGGAATCGACCAGCGCGGCCGCGATGTCGCGCGCCGTGACCCGCCGCATGGCGATCATGCCGACGAAGGCGGCGAACGCGCCGAGCGCGCCGGCCTCGCCGACGGTGACGACGCCGCCATAGATGCCGCCGAACACCACGCCCATGAGGGCGATCACGAAAACGAACGCGCTCACCGATTTGCGCATCGCGGCCGGGTCCTCGGCCGGCCCGTCGCCGCGCATGCCATCAACCGCGCCCGGCGTGACCTCGCCGAAGACGTAGAGGCAGCCGACATAGACCGCGATGCAGAGCAGGCCGGGACCGACGGACCCCATGAACAGGTGTCCGATCGGCGTTTCCGTCAGCGAGCCGTAGATCATGATGAGCAGGCTCGGCGGGATGATGACCGACAGGGAGCCGGCGACCGCGGCGAGCGCCACCGAGAATCTGCGCGTGTATCCGACCCTTTGCAGTTCGGGCCCGGCCAGGGTGGCGAGCGCCGCCGCGCTCGCCGCGCCCGAGCCGGATACCGCGCCCAGCATGCCGCCGGTGATGATAGTGGCTATGCCCAGCGGAAAGCGGCGATACCCCGCCATGCGATGGCCGACCCGGAACAGGTCGACGATAACCCCGCCCTTGAGCAGAAGCTGCGCCATGAGAAGATAGAGAGGAATGATCGAAAGCGTGTAGGCCGATGCCGTATAGAAGGCGTCCTGGCCGACGATCCCGTTCAGGACGCCGGGTCCCATCCACAACATCACGCCGATGAGCCCGGCGCCGAGAAGGCAGGTCGCCACCGCCTGGCCCGCCATCATGAAGACGACGACCCAAAGCGTCACGAGCCAGATGATCCAGTCCTTGGACATGCGTTTCGCCGATTTTCCCGAGAAGAGAGGGCGCCGCCCGTGGCGGCGCCCGCATGATCACTGAGCGAGATAGTCCGCGACGCCGGCGGGCAGCGCGCCGCCCTCGGCCTGGATCAGCTCGGCGTAAAGACGCGCCGTCGCCTTGGCCGGGTGCCCGTTCGCCTCGGTCTGCTCGACCCATGCGATCCAGGTTTCGGCGGCCGCCTTCTCGATATGCTCCTTCATCGCCGGCGACAGGTCGTCGATCGACACGAAGGAGCCGCCGTCCTTGACCATCGACTCCTCGCGGACGGTGACGCCGCGCGCCTCCCACTCCTCGGCGTTGGTGAGCCCGACCTCGCGCGCCGTCTTGTCGAAGAGCGCCTTCTGCTCGTCCGTCAGACCGTCCCACGCGGCGTCGCTGACGGCGAGATAGCTCTCCCAGTGGCCGATCGAGACATCGACGATGGAGTGGCGCAGCAATTGCTGCAACGAGTAGGACGGCCAGTCCGAAATCGCGATGATCAGCCCTTCGATCGTTCCGCGCGACGCCGCCTCGAATGCCTGGGAACCCGGCAGGGTAACGGGCGTCGCCCCCAGCTTCTCGAGCACGATCGTATGGAGCGCGGAGCCCGCGCGCAGCGGCGTGCCGCGGAAATCGGCCGGCTCCTTCAGCTCCTTCCTGACGGTCGAGATCGAGTAGGGAGCGGTCGCGCCGAGCGCCCAGGCGCGGATTCCCTTGTCGGCGATCTCGTACTGGTAGAATGTCTTGCCGTCCTTCAGCTCGACCTCGGAGTCGAGGAGGTTCTGGAAAGCGCGCGTCACCATCGGAGAGGTGGTGCCGTAGGCCGGCAGCTGCGTCACGTCGGACAGCGGAAAGGCGCCCTCGTGATAGGGGGCGAGCAGCGGGGCGGCGACATGGATCGTCCCGCTCGTCAGGCCGTCCAGCTCACGGCCGACCGAGGTAAGCTCCCCGGCGTAAAAGCGCGTGAAGGCGATGTCGCCGTTGCTTCCCGCCTCGATCGCGTCCGCGAACGGATCCATGTGGGCGCCGACCCACGGATGGGGCTTGCCGAGGCCGGTCGAGATGATGAGGTCGGCGGCCTGTGCAGAGCCCGCCAGCACCGTTCCCAGTACGGCGGTGGTGACTGCGAGTTTGCGTGCAAAGTGGAACATGCTTCCTCCCATTGGGCAGCCGCCATCGCGTCGGGACAGCGCCCCGATCGAACCGGCCTGACATTGGATACGACCGGCTCCTACCGGCCCCAGCGGGCGTTCCCCTGACCGTCCTTCGGCCATTCCTCCGGGAACCCCTGCGACATGTATGCTATCGTCTTTCGTCGTTTTGTAAACAAAAATGAATCGTGAGTCTAATTCATTTTGGTTTGACACTCCCGCTCCACGCTCCTACCGTTCCGGAAACCGATGACCACGAACCAGCCCACATCTTCCGTTGCCAGACCCGTTTCGGGAGACCTTCTCAAGGCGCGCCTTTCAAGGGCGGAGAAGGCTGAAGCGACACGCGTGCGGCTGTTCGAGGCGGCGATCGAGATCGTCGGCGAACTCGGCTATGCCGGCGCGTCAATCGCACTCATTACGGAGCGGGCAGACGTCGCCCGGGGGACGTTCTACAACTACTTCGAGTCGCGGCAGGACCTGCTCGACCAGTTGCTGCCCTCGATCAGCGAGCGGCTGCACCAGCTGATCCGCCAGCGGGTGATCGAGGCGCCGGACAACGCGATCGAGCGCGAGCGGGCGCGCCTCAGCGGCTTCTTCGAGTTCCTCGAAAAGGAGCCGCATCTCTTCAGAATCCTGAGCGAAGGCTCCGTGCACGCGCCGCGCGGCTTCCGCGCTCATCTGGAGACGCAGTCGGCAAGCTATCGGCGGGCGCTGGAATACGAGTGGCGGCGCGGCAACCTGATGATCGACGATCCGCACGAGATCGACATCCTGATGCAGATGCTGATCTCGACCCGCGAATATCTCGCCGGCCGCTTCTGCTACGACGACGGCGAATTCGTCCGGCCCGCGCCCGGGGTCATCGATACCTACGTCAAGCTTCTGCGGGGGAAAATCTTCAAATGACTGCCGCCGACATCGAACACGCCGCGCAGGGCGACGTCGCTTCCTTCTTCCACATCAACGTGAACTGTTCCGATTTCGAGCGGTCGCTCGCCTTCTACCGCCTGATCGGGTTCGAGGTCGTGAACGATTTCTCCGGCGACGCGACCTTCGGGGAGGTCGGCCTCGGGCCCGTGCTGCGGCTTCCGCGCGATTGCGCCGGCCGCGCCGTGCTGATGAAGCTGAAAGGCGACAGGCACGGACCGCGCCTCGACCTGATCGAATGGACGTCGCCACGCCAGGAGCGCGCCCCGCCGCGCACCCTGGCTCACCCCGGCGTCGGCCGCATCTGCCTGCGCGCGCGCGACGCGCAGGCGGTCCATGCCCGGCTGTCGGCCGCCGGCCACACCTGCTACACGCCGCCGGCGCGGGTCGCGCTGGGCGGCTCCGTCATCGACGTGTTCTGCGCCGAGGATCCCGACGGCGTGGTGATCGAGTTCATGCAGTTCCTGGAACCGGCCTGAACCTCCGGCGAGGAACCAGCGCTCCTACGAGGCCAACATCGAGCCGGCCGCGCGATACTCGTCGCGGAGACGGGCCACCAGCGCGGCGACGCCCGGCATGTCGTCGATCGCGCCGACGCCCTGCCCGGCCGCCCACAGGTCGCGCCACGCCTTCGGGTCCGTGGTGCCGAAATTCAGC
>DAOMOI010000003.1:0-12171 GCA_035444225.1 Aquamicrobium sp.
TCGCAATATTCGCGCATCACGCGCTCATAGTCGTTGTTGGAGACGTTCTCGGAATGGACGTACTCGATCTCGCCGGCGTCCTTCGCCGCGTTGGCGGCCTTGTGGATACGGCTGACCCATTGCTGCTCCACCGGCACGGTGTAGACGGCCGCCACCTTCAGCGCGTCCTGCGCCAGGGCGCGGGCGGGGAGAAGGCCGAGCGCGGCGCCCGCGCCGGCGGCCTGCAACAGGCGGCGGCGGGTGACGGGCAGGATGCGGGAAGGGCTGGAGGAAACGGGCATTTGACCACCTCTGGTTTGCGGATTCGACGGGACAGCACCGCTGTTATGATTATGGTCGGGAAGCTAGGCCAAATTTCCGGGGCCGACAATCGGCGGCGGCGCGACACGCGCGTGCGGCGCGGGCTTTTCCCCATGTGACGGGGAATGCGACGCGAAAGAGCGGTCGTGTCAGCCGCCGGCGACGGCGCGCGCGATCGCGGCGCGAAGCTCGTCCAGCCCCTGCGCCTTCTCCGACGAGGTGGCGAGGATATCGGGAAAGGCGGCCGGCCGCTTCTTCACCTTCTGCGCCGTTTCCTCGATCAGGCGCGGCACGCCGGCGGCCTTGATCTTGTCGGCCTTGGTCAGGACGATCTGATAGGACACGGCAGCGCGGTCGAGGAGGTCCATCACCTCCTCGTCGTTCTTCTTGATGCCATGGCGGGCGTCGATCAGGAGATAGACGCGCTTCAGCGTCACGCGGCCCCTGAGATAGTCGAAGACGAGCTTGGTCCAGGCGTCGACCTGCGCCTTGGGCGCCTGGGCGTAACCGTAGCCCGGCATGTCGACCAGCGCCATCGGCGGCAGGTCGCCCGCCTCGCCCGAATGGCCGTCCGGCACGAAGTAGTTGAGCTCCTGCGTGCGGCCGGGCGTGTTCGAGGTGCGCGCCAGCCCCTTGCGGTTGAGCAGCGCATTGATGAGCGACGACTTGCCGACATTGGAGCGGCCGGCGAAGGCGATCTCGGCCGGTCCCTCGGGCGGCAGGAACTTCATCGCCGGCACGCCGCGGATGAACACCCACGGCCGGGAGAAGATCTCCGGCAGCATCGGTTCCGCTGTCGCTTCCTCGCTCATGCGCGGCCCGCCCTGTCGGCCTGCTCGGCCGACCCTTCCCTGCTTGTCGGCCTATTCGGCCGGCTTCGGCTTCTTCTTGAACAGGCCGGCGAGGTTGTCCCACAGCTCGATCTTGGCGCCCTGGCGCTTCATGATCACGCCCTGCTGGATGATCGAGAGCGTGTTGTTCCACGCCCAGTAGATGACGAGGCCGGCCGGGAAGGTGGCCAGCATGAAGGTGAAGACCACCGGCATCCAGTTGAAGATCATCGCCTGGGTCGGATCGGGCGGCGTCGGGTTCATGCGCATCTGCAGGAACATGGTCACGCCCATGATCAGCGGCCAGATGCCGATCATCAGGAAGGACGGCACATCATAGGGCAGCAGGCCGAACAGGTTGAAGATCGAGGTCGGGTCCGGGGCGGACAGGTCCCTGATCCAGCCGAAGAACGGCGCGTGCCGCATCTCGATGGTGACGTAGAGCACCTTGTAGAGCGCGAAGAACACCGGGATCTGGATCAGCACCGGCCAGCAGCCGGCGAGCGGATTGATCTTCTCGGTCTTGTACAGCTCCATCATCGCCTGCTGCTGCTTCATGCGGTCGTCCGCGTATTTCTCGCGGATCTCCATGAGCTGCGGCTGCACCTTCTTCATGTTCGCCATCGACTTGTAGGACTTGTTGGCGAGCGGGAAGAACACCGCCTTGACCGCGACGGTGGTGGCGAGGATGGCGAGGCCGAAATTGCCGAGAAGCTTGAACAGCCAGTCGATGACGTAGAACATCGGCTTGGTGATGAAGTAGAACCAGCCCCAGTCGATCAGCAGATCGAAATTGCGGATGTCGCGGCTCTCCTCATAGGCGTCGATCCTGGCCGTTTCCTTGGCGCCGGCGAAAACCAGCGTCTCGACATTGCGTGTCTCGCCGGCGGCGATCTGGATCGAATCGCCGAGGAAGTCGGCCTGATAGCGCTCGCGCCCGTCGTCGAAATAGGCGTAGCGCGGCTGGAAGGCTTCGGCGCCCGACGGCACCAGCGCCACGGCCCAGTACTTGTCGGTGATGCCGAGCCAGCCGTCGCTCGACTTGCCGGGAACGATCTGGCGCTTCTCGGCGAGATCGGAATAGTCGATCTCCTGAAGCCCCTCCGTGCCGGTGACGCCGATCAGGCCCTCGTGCAGGATGTAGAAGCCGGCGACGTGCGGCGTGCCGATGCGGGCGACGCGGCCGTAGCTCGACAGCGACACCGCCTCGCCGCTCTCGTTGGCGACGGCATCGGACACGGTGAAGAGATAGTCGTTGTCGACCGCGATGGTGCGGGTGAAGGTCAGGCCCCTGTCATTGGTGAAGGTCAGCGTCACCGGGGTCGAGGGCGTCAGCGTGGCGTCGCCGGCGGCGGTCCAGACCGTGTCCGGCCCCGGCACCGCGCCCGCCGCCTCGCCGCCGATGAAGCCGATCTCGGCATAGAAGCCGTCCGGCATCGCCGAGGGGTTGAGAAGCTGGATGTTGGGCGAATTGGGCTCGACCGTGGTGCGGTAGTCCTTCAGCACCAGATCGTCGATGCGCCCGCCGGTCAGGTTGATCGAGCCGGAAAGGCGCGGAGTCTCGATGGAGATACGGCCCGAGGCGGCGAGCGCGTCCGGGCGCGCGACCATGCCGCCGGTCACGGCGGAGCCGGCCCCGGGAATGGCGGGCGCGGGCGCGCCGGGCAGGTCGGAACCGCCGGCAGCCGGCGGAACGCCGGGCTGGGCCGGTTGGGTCGGCTGGGCGGGTTGGGTGGCCTGCGCCTGCTCGGTCGCGATGCGGGCCGCCTCGCGCTCGGCCTCGATGCGCGGGTTCATGTAGAAGACCTGCCACAGCGTCAGGATCGCCACCGAGAGCGCGATCGTGATGAAGAAATTGCGATTGTTTTCCATCATTTCCTACCGCTGCCGCGCATCCTGCGGGAAAGCTCGCGCGCGAGGTCGTCGAACGCGGCGCCGAGCACCTCGCGCCGCCCGACGATGACATAGTCGCTGCCGGGGGCCATGTCGGCGCCGGCGCGGGTTCTGACGGCTTCCTTCAGCCGCCGGCGGATGCGGTTCCGCGCCGCGGCGTTGCCGACCTTCTTCGTGACCGTCAGGCCGAGGCGCGGCGGGCCGCCGTCGCCGCGGTCGAGGACTTCCATCAGGAAGAGCGGGCCGCGGCGCTTCTCGCCCCGGCGCACGGCCAGGAACTCCGCGCGCTTCTTCAGCCGCGCGGGAGGCGTCGGACCTGGCCGGGCAGTCACCGTCCGGCCTTTTCGCCGGTCAGGCGGAAAGCCGCTTGCGGCCGCGGTTGCGCCGCGCGGCGATGACGGCACGGCCGCCCTTGGTGGCCATGCGGGCACGGAAACCGTGGCGGCGCTTGCGGACAAGCTTGGAGGGCTGATAGGTGCGCTTCATTTGTTTAATACCGCGGTGTGCGGCCCTTCTTGGTTCTGACTCGTCAAGAGCAGGAGCGTTCGCCCGCCTTCCCCGAGGCACGAACGCAGGCAAAGCACAGCCTGCGCCGCGCCGGACCGAAGGCCCGAGCGTCGCCGCGCTTATAGGTGCAGCCCCCGCCCCTGTCAATGCGAAGGCCGGCGCGGCGCGGCATCGCCGAAATTGGCAAACCGCCCGCGCCGGCCTATCCTCGGGGCATCGCCCGGCCGGGCGGAAACGGAAGACGACGTGACGCAGGACGGAAACGAATCGCGGGAGGAGACGGGCGGACGCGCGGGCGAGCGCGTGCCGCTGGCGCGCGGGCTTTCGATGAAGCTGCTCGTGCTCACCGTGCTGTTCATCACGCTGGCCGAGGCGCTGATCTTCCTGCCGTCGCTGGCCAATTTCCGGCTGAGCTGGCTCGAGGAGCGCCTTTCGACGGCGGCGGCCGTCGGCATCGTGCTGGTCGAGAGCGATCCCGAGAGCCTGTCGCGCGAGGTGCAGGACGACGTGCTGCGGGCGCTCGGCGCCATGGCGCTCGCCGTGCGCGACGAAGGCTCGTCGCGGCTCCTGGTCGCCGTCGACATGCCGCACGACGTCGACCTCCACGTCGATCTCGGCGAAGCCTCGCCGCTGGCCGAGGTCCACGAGGCGCTCTACACGCTGTTCTTCGGCGGCGCGCGCGTGCTGCGGGTCTCCTCGCCGCTCGGGGTCGGCGAGCGCGAGTTCGAGCTGGTGATGACGGAGCGCGACCTGCGCAAGGCGATGCTCGGCTATGCGCGCAACGTCGCGCTTCTGTCGCTCATCCTGTCGCTGGTGACGGCGAGCCTCGTCTTCTACGCCATCGACCGGGTGATGATCCGGCCCATGCGGCGCATGACGCGCTCGATGCTGGCCTTCGCCAACGCGCCGGACGACCCGGCCCTCATCGTCAAGGCGAGCGCGCGCAGCGACGAGATCGGTGTCGCCGAGCGCGAGCTGGCGGCGATGCAGGGCGAGCTTCAGCGCCTGCTCGTCGAGCGGCGGCGGCTTGCCGATCTCGGCCTCGCCGTCTCCAAGATCAACCACGACATGCGCAACATGCTGGCTGCCGCCCAGCTGATGTCCGACCGGCTGGCGCGGGTGGACGATCCGTCGGTGCAGAAGCTCGCGCCGCGGCTGGTGCGCACGCTCGACCGGGCGATCGCCTATTCGGAGGGGGTGCTGGCCTATGGCCGCATGCAGGAGCCCCCACCGGCGCGACGGAAGCTGCGGCTGCGCGACCTCGCCGACGAGGTGTTCGCGCTTTCCGGCCCCGAGGTCGCGGCGCGCATCGACCTCGTCAACGCGGTCGCGCCCGATTTCGAGGTCGAGGCCGATCCCGACCAGTTGCTTCGGGTCCTGTCCAACCTCGCGCGCAACGCGATAGAGGCCATGTCGGGAGACGACGCGCCGGGGCTGGTGCGCCGGCTGACGATAAGCGCCGAGCGCAACGGCGGCACCGCCCGCATCCTGGTCGAGGACACGGGCCCCGGCCTGCCGCAGAAGGCGCGCGAGAACCTGTTCTCGGCCTTTCGCGGCTCGGCGCGCCATGGCGGCACCGGGCTCGGCCTCGCCATCGCCCACGAGCTGGTGCGCGCCCATGGCGGCACGCTGGAGCTGGTGGAAAGCCGGGGCGGCCGCACCCTGTTCGCCATCGCCATCCCCGACCGCCCGCTCGACCTCGACGCGGCGCGACGGCGGCTTCCGGCGCGTGGCACGGCGTGATTCGTTTCAGCGTCTATCGAAGGAAAGTGGTGCCGCTTGCGTGACTCGAACACGCGACCCCATCATTACGAATGATGTGCTCTACCAACTGAGCTAAAGCGGCCCTCGGGATGCCCGGCCGGGGCATCGCGGAAGTGTGGGCCTGATACCCGCATTGCGGGCAAAACACAAGCGCCGATTGGAGGCGCGGGATCGAGGCGCCGATGACGGCGCCTCACCCGGTTTGCGACAGGCAATCGGCGAAGGAACGGGCGAGGCCGCGCATCAGTTCGGGGTAGAGTTCGGGGCCGTCGGCCAGCGCCGCGCCGAGCGGATCGAGCACGCCGGTGCGGGCGTCGCTGCCCTCCGTGACCACCGACACCAGCCTCGGCTCGAACTGCGGCTCGGAGAAGACGCAGACCGCGCCCAGCTCCCGCACCTTGTCGCGAATCTCCGACAGGCGCTGCGCGCCGGGCAGCACCTCGGGGCTGACCGTGATCGAGCCGACGACGTTGAGCCCGAAGCGCGTCTCGAAATACTGGTAGGCGTCGTGGAAGACGATGGAAGGCCGGTCCCTGACCGGCTCGACCGTCGCGCGCAGTTCCTCGACCAGCGCGTCGAGGCGGGCCGAATAGCCTTGCGCGTTGGCGGCGTAGCGGGCGGCGTTGTCCGGGTCGGCCTCGCCCAGCGCCCGGGCGATCTCCGCCACCATCGCCCGTGCGTTGGCGGGATCGAGCCAGATGTGAAGATCGTATTCGCCGTGGCTATGATCGTCATGTCCATGGTCATCCTGATGGGCATGGCCGTCGTGATCGTGCCCGTCATGATCGTGCCCTTCGCGGGCGGCTTCGCCGTCGTCATGGTCATGGTCGTGGCCATGATCGTGGTCGTGCGCCTCGAACGGGCCGCCCTCGCGCTGGGCGAGCTTGTTCAGGCCGGGCGCGTCCTCGAGCGAAACCACCCGCGCGCCGGCCGCCAGCGTGGCGAGCGGGCCGTTCAGGAACGTCTCCATGCCCTCGCCGATGCGGAAGACGAACCGTGCATTCTCCAGCGCCTCGGCATCGGAAGGGCGCAGCGCGTGCACATGCTCGGACCCGGCCCCGCGCACGATCAGCGCCGGCTCGCCCACGCCTTCCATCACCGCCGCAACCAGCGAATGGACCGGCTTGATCGAAGCGACGACGCCGTCGAACGCATGGGCCGGGACAGCGGCGGCAGGCACCAGAAGAGCGAGCGAGCAAAGCAGCCGGAGCATCGGCGATCCTTTCCTTGATTGCGCCGCCAAGGCGGCGGGGTGTCGCGGTCGCCGGATGACGGGCCGGTCTTCGCGGCGGCGCGACGCCGGCGAGGACCGTTGCAGGGAAAACGTCCTGCTCCTGAACCGCCGAACTGAACCGTAATGTTATTACATGCTCCTATATCGCGTCTCGCGCCGGCATGGCAAGCCTCGGCGGATGCGAAATGCGGGAATTTTTCCCGAGCGGCGCTCGACCGGCGGCGGCGCGGGCCTTGTTGTTAGCCGGCCGGGCCTCGGCTATGGAAGCCGGTGCCCTTGTTCGGGCAAGGCGGATCGCGGAGGAGAACGGCATGGACTGGCAGGACATCGACTATGTCAAGGACGGCACCACCGCAATCATCGCGCTGAACCGGCCGGAAAAGCTCAATGCCGTGCGCATGCGTTCCCTCGACGAGTTGGTCGCCGCGCTCGACGACGCCGATGCCGACGACGCGATCCGCGCCGTCGTCGTCACCGGAAACGGCCGGGCATTCTGCGCGGGAACCGACCTCAGCGACGGCTTCGACCTGCCCATGGGCGGCGATCCCGCCACCGGCGAGGGCGTCCCGCCCGATGCAGGCGGGCGGGTGACGCTGCGCCTCTACGAGATGACGAAGCCGGTGATCGCCGCCGTCAACGGCCCGGCGGTCGGCTTCGGGGCGACGTCGCTGCTGGCGATGGATTTCCGCCTTGCCGCTGCGGAAGCGAAATTCTGCTACATCTTCGCGCGTCGGGGCATCGTCGCCGAATCGTGCTCGAGCTGGTTCCTGCCGCGCATCGTCGGCGTGGCGACCGCGCTCGACTGGATGCTGACCGGGCGCATGATCCCGGCGCAGGAAGCGCTCCAGAAAGGGCTGGTGCAGGACGTGGTGCCGGCGGAAGCCCTGCTGCCGCGGGCGATGGAGATCGCGCGCGGCATCGCCGAGACCACGGCGCCGGTGTCGGTGGCGATCAATCGCCAGCTCATGTGGAAGATGCTCGATGCCGAGCACCCGCGCGTGGCCCATGCGCTAGAATCGCGCGGCGTCGCCGCCACGCTCGCCGGCCCGGACGCGCGCGAGGGAGCCAGGGCATTCGCCGAGCGGCGCGCGCCCGCCTTCACCAGCAAGGCGAGCGACGCGGCCTTCATGCGCGCCTGGTGGTCCTGACGCACGGCCGCCCTTCGGGCAAGCGGCCGCGCCTTTTCGTCCTCGCTTGCCTCAATCCAGGGTGACGACGACCTTGCCGGCGACGCCGCGCGTCGCCAGCATGGCGATCGCCTCGCTCGCCTCGCCGAAGCCGAACCGGGCATGGATCAGCGGCTTGATGCGGCCGGCGCGGTAAAGCTCGACCAGCTCGCGCACCGCCTTCTGGTGCCCTTCGGGATCGCGCTCGATGGCCGCGCCCCAGAACACGCCGCGAATGTCGCAGCTCTTCAACAGCGGCAGGTTGAGCGGAATGCTGGGGATGCCGGCGGGGAAGCCGACCACAAGATACCGGCCCTCCCAGGCGATCGCCCTCAGCGCCGGCTCGGCATAGGAGCCGCCGACGGGATCGTAGATCACCGAAGCGCCGTCGGCGCCGCAGGCGGCCTTGAAGGCGGCGGCGAGCGCTCTCTGCCCGTCGCGGTCGGGGGCCTGCGCAGGATAGAGCACGGTCTCGTCGGCGCCGGCCGCGCGGGCGACCGCCAGCTTGGCCTCGCTGGAGGCGGCAGCCAAGACGCGCGCGCCGAGCGCCTTGCCGAGTTCGACGGCGGCGAGACCGACGCCGCCGGCCGCGCCCATCACCAGCAACGTCTCGCCGGGCTTCAGCCCGGCGCGGTCCCTGAGCGCGTGATAGGACGTGCCGTAGGTCATCAGGAAGGCGGCCGCCTCGTCGAACGGCATTTCCTGCGGGAAGGGCGAGCATTTGCCCGCCGGCACGCAGACATACTCCGCCAGCCCGCCCCAGCCGGCCATCGCCATGACCTTGTCGCCGACGCCGAGGCCGCGCGCATCGGGCCCGAGCGCGTCGACCACGCCGGACACCTCCGCGCCGGGCGCGAACGGCCGCTGCGGCTTGTACTGGTACTTGTCCTCGATGATCAGCAGGTCGGGATAGTTGATGCCGACCGCGCGCACGCGGATCCGCACCTCCGCCCCGGTCGGCTGGGGAACCGGCGCCTCGCCCATGACCAGGCTGCCGGGGCCGCCGGGCGCGACGCTCAGGACCGATCTCATCATTGTCATGCCTCCTGCGCCTTCTTCCATTCGCGCTTGATCTTCTTGGCCAGCGACCATTTGTGCACCTCGGTCGGGCCGTCATAGATGCGGAAGGCGCGGATTTCGCGGAACACCTGCTCGACGATGGTGTCGCCGGTCACGCCCTGCCCGCCCATCACCTGCACGCAGCGGTCGGCGACGCGCATCAGCGCCTCCGACACCGCCACCTTGGCCATCGAGCTTTCCGACGTGCCGGCCGTGCCGGTGTCGAGCACGTCGGCGCACCAGTAGGTCATCAGCTCCGCCTGCTTCAGGTCGATGAGATTGTCGGCGAGCTGGAAGCCGACGCCTTCGTGATCGACGAGGAGCTTGCCGAAGGCGGTGCGGCGGTTGACGTAGTCGGTGGCGATCTCGTTGGCGCGCACGCAGGCGCCGATCCAGCGCATGCAATGGCTGAGCCGCGCCGGCGACAGGCGCACCTGGGCGTAGCGGAAGCCCTCGCCGCTCTGCCCCAGCATCTGGTCGGCCGGAACGCGCAGATTGTCGATCGTCACCGTGGCGTGGCCGCCGGGCATCGAGCTGTCGATCGTGTCCATCACCCGCTCGATGCGGATCGCCGGGTCCGGCAGATCGACGAGGAACATGCAGGCGCCGTCCTCGGACCTGGCCATGACGATGCCGACGCCGGCGCCGTCGGCGCCGGTGGCGTAGGTCTTGCGCCCGTTGATGACCCAGTGGTTGCCGTCCTGGCGGCAGGTGGTCAGCATCATCGACGGGTCGGAGCCCGCGCCGCCATCGGCCGCCGGTTCGGTCATGAGGAAGCAGGACCGCTTCTCGCCCCTGACGAGAGGCGCGAGGAAGCGCTCCTGCAATTCGGGTCCGCCTACCTTGCCAAGCAGGAACATGTTGCCCTCGTCCGGCGCGGCGGTGTTGCAGGCGAGCGGCCCGAGCGGCGACAGGCCGGTGCGGATCAGCACGGCGGCGGTCTCGCGCTGCGTCAGGTGGTCGCCGTCCGGCAGGATGTGGGGCGTCAGCACGCCGGCCTCGCGGGCGAGGCCCTTCAGCTCGTTCGCCAGCTCGTCGGTCGGGCCGTGGCTGGTGCGCCGCGGGTCCTTCTCATAGGGCGCGACCGTGTTGCGGACGAAATCCTCGACCCGGTCGGCGATTTCGAGGGCGCGGGGCGAAATGCCGGCGCGTTCCAGATGCCTGCTCATTACGACGAACTCTCCTTGTCCACGCGCCGGACTCCTCCGAAACGCGCATGTTCTTCCGGCCCGATGCCTTCGATCACTGGCCCCCTGTCCCGGCGCCCGAGCCTGCCAGCCGCCCGCGAAGCTCGTTCTTGACGATCTTGCCGTTGGCGTTGCGCGGCAGCGGCGCACCGAGGTCCATGATCGTATCGGGCACCTTGTAATCCGACAAGCGCTCGGCGCAGAAACGCCTGATGTCGGCCGCGTCGAACGGGCGGCCGTCGGTGAAGACGAAGGCATGGACGCGCTCGCCGAGGACGGGGTCGGGGCTGCCGACGACGGCGGCCTCCACGACCGAGGCGTGGTGCGTCATGACGCTCTCGACCTCGATGCAGTAGATCTTGAAGCCGGCGCGGTTGATCATGTCCTTCTTGCGGTCGAAGACATAGACGTAGCCGTCCTCGTCCTTGGCGCCGAGATCGCCGGAAACCCAGTAGCCGCCGATGAAGCCGCTGGCGTTGCCTTCGGGATTGTCCCAGTAGCCGGGCACGACCATGACGCCGCCGATCAGCAGCTCGCCGCTCTGGCCCGGCGGCACCTCGACGCCGTCGTCGTCGACGACGATCACGTCGCCGCAGGGCAGCACCTTGCCGACGGCGGCCGGCTTCCTGCCGATGTCGCCGGGGGGAAGAAGAGTGATCGGCGAGGTCGTCTCGGTCGAGCCGTAGGCGTTGCACAGCGTCAGGTTCGGCAGCGCGACGCGCAGGCGCTCGACGGTCGCGGGCGGCATCGGCGCGCCGCCGAAGCCGGCGATGCGCCACGCGGAAAGGTCGAAGCCGGCGAAGTCGGGATCGAGCAGGCACAGATTGTACATCGCCGGCACGATCAGCGTGTAGGTCATCCTTTCCCGCGCGGCGAGCTCAAGAAAGGAGCGGGCCTTGAAACCCGGCATCACCAGCGTGCGGCCGCCGGCATAGATCATGGTCAGGATGATCGCCACCAGCCCGGTGACGTGCGAGGCGGGCACCGCGAGGCAGCCGACGTCGCGCGGCCCGATCCCCCAGGCGTGGCTGAAATGCATGCAGGAATGGATGGTGCCGATATGGGTGAGCATCGCGCCCTTCGGCTTGCCGGTGGTGCCGGACGTGTAGAGGAGGCAAAGCGTGTCCTCCTCGTCGATCGCGGCGAAATCGACCGCGTCCGCCTCGGCGAGAAGATCGGAGAACGGCACGGCATTGCCGCCCGCGACCGAGAAGCGGTGCCTCACCGTCGGCACGGCGTCCGGCTCGGGCAGGTTCGCCTCGTGCTCGGCGTCGTAGACGATTGCCGCGGCCCCGCACTGGTTGAGGACGAACTCGATCTCCGGCCGGCGCTGGCGGACGTTCATCGGCACGGAGATCAGCCCGGCGCGCGCCGCCGCCATGAAGGCATAGAAGAATTCCAGGTTGTTGCCCATCAGCAGCGCGATGCGGTCGCCCTTGGCCAGCCCGCGCGCGAGAAGGTTGCGGGCGACCGCCTCCACCCTGGCGTCGAACTCGCCGTAGGTGACGCGCTCCCCGCCGAGCACGACCGCGACCTCGTCGCGATGCCGGGCGACCGTCTCGCGGAACATGGCGTCGACCGAGCGCGGCCGATCGACGAAGCAGCGGACCAGCCGGTCGCCGTAGCGCGTCTCGTAGCGCGTGGCAGGAAAGGTCATGTCTCAACTCCCATGAAGCCACCTCGCCCCGGCATGGCCGGGGCTAGGCATTGCCGTGACAGTGCTACTTCGAGACGCGGGCCGGGCGCCCGAGCACGAAGCCCGCATCCACCGTCAGCAACTGGCCCGTCATCTTCCTCGCATCCGCGACGAGGAAGGTGATGGCGTCGGCGATGTCGTCGGCCGAGCATACGTCGTTCAGCGCCGACATGGCGGCGAAGTTCTGCTTGACCGTCGCGAAGGTCTCCTCGCCCAGCCCCGCGGGCAGCCAGCGCGTGTCGATCAGGCCGGGCAGCACACAATTGACCCGAACCTCCGGCGAAAGCAAGCGGGCGAGCGTCAGCGTCAGCGTGTTCAACGCACCCTTGGAGGCGACATAGGCGATCGAGCTGCCATTGCCGTTGACGCCGGCGATGGAGGAAACGTTGACCACGGCGCCGCGATCGCTCCGCTTCAGATGCGGGGCGGCGGCGCGCGCCATCTGGTAGGCGCCGATGACGTTGACGCCATAGACGCGCTGGAAGTCCTCCGCGTTCTGCTTGTCGAGCTCGTGGATCGGCACGAACTGGGTCGC
>DAOMOI010000003.1:12186-12943 GCA_035444225.1 Aquamicrobium sp.
TGACGACGGCGTCGAGCCGGCCGAACCGCTCGACCGCCTGATCGACCATGCGCCGGCAATCGGCATCCTCGGCGACATTGCCCTGGAGAGCTATCGCCCCCGCGCCGTGCTTTGCGGCGGCCGAGGCGGTTTCCTCCGCCTCGGCGCGGCTGCGGCTGTAGTTGACGGCAACGTCGTAGCCGCGCTGCGCGAGCTGGATGACGGCGGCGGCGCCAACGCCCGTGCCGCCTCCGGTCACCAGCGCGACGGGTCTATCGCTTTTCCCGGACATCTCGTCCTCCAGTCCTACTTGATCGCCTGCGGGTTGATCGGCGAGCCGGTGCCGCCGGTGATGATGAGCGGCGGCGCGCAGAAGAAGAACTCGTAGACGCCGTCCTCGGCACAATCGGCGGCGAGCGCCGAGACGTCGAACATCTCGCCCATGGTGAGGCCCATGGCGGGGATCACGACCTGGTGCCAGGGCTGCGCCGTCTCGGTGGTGCCGTTGGGCCGGACCTCGACACCCCAGGTGTCGGTGCAGATCGCGGCGATGTCCTTCTCGTGGCACCAGTAGCAGTTCTCGAAGGCGACGCCGGGCGCGTCGCCGCCGGCATAGGTGCCCCAGTCGCCTTCCTTGCGGACGCGCTCCATATGGCCGGTGCGCACCAGGACGAAATCGCCCTTGCGGATTTCGACGCCCTGCTTCTTCGCCGTGGCGTCGAGCTCGGCATTGGTGATGGCGTAGCCGTTGGCGAGGTCGTCGACGCCCTTGTAGCGG
>DAOMOI010000003.1:12955-22795 GCA_035444225.1 Aquamicrobium sp.
AGGACGCCGCGACCGACCATCCTGTTGAGGGTGTGCTCGATGCCGTTCTTGTGCACGCCGAGCGAGTCGACCAGCGCCGCCGAATAGCCGTTGTACATCGTGTCACCGTAGAAGACGTGGCCGAGCGCGTCCCAATGGGTGGCGCACTGGATCGGCATGCTGATCGCGTCGTCGGCGTAGCGCACCTTCGGCTTCTCGTCATAGCGGCCGGCGAGGCCGTCGGTGCCGGTGGCGAGCATGGTGTGGATCGGGTTCCAGCGCGGCGGGCCGTCGAAGGCGCCCTTCTGCGGGCCGTTCTTGTCGAGCGGCAGGCCCATGGCGAAGACCTTGCCCTTGCGGATGAGCCGGGCGGCGGCGACGATGGCCTCCGGCGTGACCAGATTGAGCGTGCCGATCTCGTCCTCGTCGCCCCAGCGCTTCCAGTTGGAGAGTTTTTCGGTTGCCTCGTCGATCGCGGCGATGCCTGGCTTGATGTTCATGGTCCTATGCTCCTTTCGAGGGATGGGGTCCCGCCTCAGCCGTAGATGAGGCGCGGGAAGAAGAGGGAGATGTCCTGGATCGCGATCACCAGGGCGAGCGCGATGAGGAGGAGGGCGAAGAAGGGAATGACGCCGCGGAAGATCTCCTCCACCGGCACGGGCTCGGCCAATGACGCGCGCATGGCGAAGACGACCATGCCGAAGGGCGGGGTGATCAGGCCGAGCTCGATGGTGAGGATCGCGACCATGCCGAACCAGACCGGGTCGTAACCGAGATTCATGATCACCGGCACCATGATCGGCATGGTCAGGAGCAGGATCGACACCGAGTCGATGATGCAGCCGAGTATGAGCAGCACCAGCACGAAGACGAGCACGACCACGATCGCCGGAACCTCCAGCCCGGTGGCCCATACGGTCAGCGTGTCGGGCAGGCGCGAGAGCGTGAGCATGCGGCTGTACATCTGCGCCGTGATCAGCAGGAAGAAGATCGCGCCGCAGGCCTTGCCCGTATCGAGGAGCGTCTCCATCAGGGCGGCGCCTGTGAACTGGCGCTTCACGACGGCGAGCAGCAGCGCGCCGACCGCGCCGATCGCGCCGGCCTCGGTGGGCGTGAACAGGCCGCCATAGATGCCGCCGAGCACGAGCAGGATGAGCCCGCCGATCGGCCCCATATTCGCCACCAGCTGCGTCGGCGACAGCGACTTGCCCGGCTTGCCCACGGCCTGCGATTCACGGCCGGCCAGCCGCGGATTCGCCCGGACGCGCAGCATGATGGAGAAGACGAGGACGGCGGTGACCAGAAGGCCCGGGCCGATGCCGGCGGCGAAGAGCCGGCCGATCGACTGTTCCGTGAGCACGCCGTAGATGATCATCAGCACGGAGGGCGGAAACAGCATGCCGAGCAGCGCGCTCGCCGCGACGATGCCCAGGCCGAAGCGGCGGTCGTAGCCCAGCCGGTTCATCTCCGGCACCGCGATCTTGGAGAAGACCGCGGCGGAAGCGACCGAGACGCCGGTGATCGCGGCGAAGATCGCGTTGGCGAAGACCGTCGATATGCCGATCCCGCCATGGATCCTGCGGGTGACGGTCTCGGCGGCGTCGAACAGGTCGCGCACCACACCGGCCCGCATGGCGAACAGGCCCATCACCACGAAGAGCGGGATGACGGCGAACGCGTAGTCGGCGAGGCCGCTATAGGCGGTCGATTGCAGGAGGCTGGCCGCGACCGACATCCGGCCGGTGATCATGTAGACGCCGATGAAGCTGACCGCGGCGAGCGCGACGCCGATATGCATGCCGAGCAGGATCAGGCCGAAGATCAGGCCGATCGAGAGCAGTCCGATGAGTTCGGGGGTCATCAGCCGACAAGCTCCGTGTCGTCGGCAGGCTTGTCGGTAAGGTCTCCTCCGCGCACCACCGTTATGAAATCGACGACGAACTGGAGCGCGGTGAGCGCCGCGCAGCAGATGATGACCGTCCAGATCGGCCAGACCGGGATGCGGACCGGCGGCGCACCCTCGAACTCGCCGATCCGCCAGGCCTTCATCAGCTCCGGCACCCCGTAGCGCACGATCATCAGCATGATGGCGCAGCCGACCGCGGCGTTGAGCAGGAGCACCCCGCGCTGCCAGAACCGCGGCAGCACGTCGAACACCAGCGTCGTGCGCAGGTGGCCGCCCGTGCGCAGCACATATGCCATCTGCAGCCAGAACATGCAGACGACCGCGAAGCGGACGATTTCCGGGACGCCCGAGATCGGGTGTCCCAGGAGCCGGCCGACGACGTCGGCCGTGATCAGAACCATGAGCATGAGGATGCCAAGGCTCGACAGGAGGTTAAGGCGCTCGAGCACCTTGTGAAGGACATTGCCCATCACCGGTTATCCGTCCGTGGCTGGAACAGTTGCTGTGGCGAAGTCCGGGACCTAGCGCTCGGCCGACCAGTCGCGCGGGAAAGCGTGCCCCACCGCCTTCAGCGCGTCGATGTACCGGTAGATGGCCTCTCCCGGCTGGCCCGCCGCATCGATTTCGTCGGCCCGCAGCTTGGGGATGTTGGGCAGCGCGTCGGCCCAGGCCTTGCGCGTCGCCTCGTCCGGCTCCACGATCTTGAGGGTCTCCCTCAACGTCTCGACGGAAGCCGCCTGCTTGTCGGCCACGACCTTGGCGGTGTGGGCACCCCATTCGCGACCGACCTCGACGAGGATCTTCTGGATCTCTTCCGGCAGCCCGTCGAACGTGTCCTTGTTCACCGTCAGCAGCGGCGTGTGGACGGAGCCGAAATGCATGTCGACGAACTGCTTCGTCACCTCGTTGAGCTTGAAGCCGACGACGCCGTCGGCGAACATCACCCAGCCTTCGTAAACGCCGGTCTGGAGCGAGGTGTATGCCTCGGCCAGCGTGGACTGCACCCCGGTCACGCCGGTGGAATCGAGCCAAGGCAGGTTCGGACCCGCGGCGGCGATCTTGTGGCCCCGGAGCTGGTCGACATTGTCCCACTCGAAGGTGGTGACCAGCCCGTAGCTCGCGACCACGCTGCCGCCGAGATAGACCTGATTGTAATTGTCGGCGAGGACGCCGGCGAGTTCGGGCATGCTTTCATAGACGTCGGCCGCGGCCTTCTGCGCGACGACCGGGTCGCCCGAGCCGAACGGCACGAAATAGGAGAAATTGCTGGCGATGAGCTTCGAGGGCTCGAAGGCGGCCTCGATGTCGGCGAAGTCCAGGAGGCCCGATTCGACGGCCTCCAGGCACTCGCCGAGCTTGCAGACGGTGCCGCCGAAGCCTTCCGTCCATGTAATGGTATCGCCGGTCGCCTCCTGAACCCGCTTCGCGACTTCCGGCATGAAGAAGTCCTTGATCGTTCCGACCCAAAGTGCTCCAGTCGGATGCCCGGCGCCGATTCTGAATTCGTATGTTTCCGCGCTGGCAGAGGAAGCAATAGCGATGATCATTGCGGAGGCCGCGATTCCAGAAATCCTGATGGACATTTATTTTCTCCCTTTGATGCGCAATATTTTATTGCGCAAACTCCCCATCCCTCTTGCCAGACCTTTGGTGAGGATGATTGTTTTCTTATTAATGACCTATTGTTCAATAAGAAATAGGGCTTGTCAAGCGGCCTTGCGCGGGTGAATTGGTAGGGACATGGAAGAGCCGACCGAAACGGGCATGGAAGCCGGGAAAGACAAGGGAAGCAGGCGCAGGCGGCGCATGTCGCCGGAAATGCGTCGCGAGATGATTCTGGAAGCCGCGATCGGCTATTTCGCCGATCACGGCTTCGAGGTTCAGATACGCCAGCTCGCGAGCAAGATCGGCATCTCGCCGGCACTGATCTTCAAATATTTCGAAACCAAGGACGCCCTGATCGACGCCGTCTACGAGGCCGTCTTCGAATCACGCTGGCAGGAGGACTGGGTCGGGACGCTGACGGATCGCTCGATCCCGCTGCCGGAGCGGCTGATCCGGTTCTACCGCTCGTACATGGCGACCGTCGACGACCGGAACTGGATCCGCATCGCGATGCGGGCCAGCCTCGACAACAGCGTCATGACGCGCCGCTACCTAGCCGACCACGTCTCCAAGATACTCGTCGTCATCGCCGACGAGATCGAGGCGGCGCCACCCGGTTCCGCATTCGCGCCGAGGTCCATGCCGTCGCCGGAGCTGCGCATCGAATATGTCTGGCACCTTCATTCGACGGTCATCTACTATCTGATCCGCAAGCATATCCATCAGGCGCCGGTGCTGCACGATCAGGACGAGCTGATCACGCTGATCGTCGACCAGTTCCTGCACGCCTCGCGGCCCTGAGCGCGCCCGACGGCAAGCCTGCGCCGCTCAGACGAGCGCCGCTTCCCATGCGCCGCTGCGGATCCGCTCGCGGACGATATCGTACAGGCAGTCGATCATCGCCTGCGCGGTGACCGTGCCCTCCCTCTCGCGCGCGACCGCCAGCGTCCATTCGACCCGCATCCCGCTTATGGGAACGGCATGAAGGGTCCCGGCCGCGACATCCTGCTCTATCGCCGATCTGGGAAGGATCACGGCCCCGACGCCACGCCGGGCGAGCTCCAGCATCATCGGCAGCGAGTTGACCTCTGCCACGACCCTGGGCGACTGGGCGCGCTGCTGGAACGCGATCTCCACCATCCACCGGCTGTAGTTGGGCAGCCGGTAGAGGATCAGCGGCCGGCGGGCGAGATCGTCGACCGTTGCCGGTGACGCGGGCAAGCCGTCACGTGCGGCGGCGGCCAGTACCATCTGCTCGCTGGCCAGCCCCCGCACCGCTACCTCGCTCAGCCGCACGCGGATGGGAAGCAGGAGCGCGATATCCAGCTCGCCGCTGGCGATCTTCTCCTCCATCTCGTTGGCGATGCCCTCGAAGACGAACAGTTCGACGCGGGGGAACGATTTGCTGAACCTCTCGATGAGCGGGCCGCCGACGATCGAGATCAGCGACGGCGCCAGCCCGATCGCCAGCGTGCCGCTCGGTTCGCCGGCGAGCGTCGCCAGTTCCTCGTGCAGCTCGTCCATCTGCCTGACCAGGCGCAACGCCCGCTTCTTGAGCGCGCACCCGGCCGGCGTCAGGCTTACGCCGCGCTGGTGACGCGCGAAGAGCTGCACCTGCATCTCCCGCTCCAGCAGAGCGATGCGCCGGCTGAGCGTCGGCTGCGACGTGTTCAACACCTGCGCCGCGCGGCCGAAGCTGCCCAGCTCGCAAATCCGCAGGAAGGAGCGAAGCGTCACGGAATCCATCGTGTTCCCCTTTCTTGCCATTCATAACCTGAATTCCAACGATAAGCGAATTGTGGCTACTGCATGATGGCTGCCTCGCCTACTGATGGGGAAGCCATCCAGAGGAGGACTGCATGAGCGCACAGGACGAGGATCGCAGCTATATCGAGGTCGAGGGCATGACGCTGACCGGGACCTTTCCGGTCCTCTTCGAGCTCGAAGGCTATGCCACCGGCAAACGACGAAACAACGTGAAGGTCGGCATGGTGAAGCCCGAGCGGCTGCGGACGTGGGACATCGCCAGCGACGAGGGCAAGTTCCATGGCGGCGACGAAACCGCGCCCAAGCCGCTGGCGCTGTTCACCGCAGGCGTCGTCACCTGCTTCATGACCCAGGTGCGCACCTTCGCGCGCCAATGCGGCGTCAAGGTCACCGCCCTCAACGCCGGCGCGCGCTTCGAATGGGTCGGCAAGCGCAACGGCCAGGACCCCTATACGGCGCACTACAAGGCATTCACGATCGACATAGATCTGGAAACCGATGCACCGCTGGAGGCGCAGAAGCGGCTGATCCGGGCGGCCTCCAAGGGCTGCTTCGCCGAGCAGGTCATGTCCGTCGCGCCGATCCACCGCCTTCGCCACAATGGCGAATGGGTGGTTTGCGACTGAGGGTGCCTGCTCTCCCCGCAATCTATGTAACGTTATTACATTGTGAAGCACGGTGACGTATGCCATATGAAGGCGACAAGCCTCGATGGATGCGCAATGCAGGATTTCTCCGATCGGTCCGGCCGGACCCGCGCGGGCGCGGCCGCGGAACATAGCCGCGCGGACGCCGTCCCCGCGGCGCGGACGCATGGGCGCGAAGACATCCTCGTCAGCCTCGACGGGGTCGGGGTGCGGCGCAGCGGGCGTTGGCTGGTGCGCGGCGTCTCCTTCGACGTGCGCGCCGGCGAGATCGTGACGCTGATCGGGCCGAACGGCTCGGGCAAGAGCACGACGGCGCGCGCGCTCGCCGGCATCCTCCGGCCCGACGAGGGCGCGGTCTCGCGCCGGGCAAGCCTGCGGATCGGCTACGTGCCGCAGAAGCTTTCCATCGACCGGACCTTGCCCTTGACCGTCGAGCGGCTGATGACGCTGACCGCGCGGCACGGGCGCGCCGAGATCGCGGCGGCGCTGGAGGAGGTCGGCATCGGCCATCTCGCCCGCGCGCAGGTGCAGTCGCTGTCGGGCGGCGAGTTCCAGCGCGCGCTGCTCGCTCGCGCCATGCTGCGCCGGCCCGAACTGCTGGTGCTGGACGAGCCGGTGCAGGGCGTGGACTATACCGGCGAGGCCGCGCTCTACGAGCTGATCGGCCGCATCCGCGACCGCACCGGCTGCGGCGTGCTGCTCATCTCGCACGATCTCCACATCGTCATGGCGGCGACCGACACCGTCATCTGCCTGAACGGCCACGTCTGCTGCCGCGGCACGCCACGCGCGGTGGCGTCGGACCCGAAATACCGCCAGCTCTTCGGCCAGCGCGCGGCGGGCGCGCTCGCCGTCTACAGCCACCGCCACGACCACACCCACCTCGCCGACGGCCGGGTGCTGCACGAGGACGGCACGATCACCGACCATTGCCACGAAGGCGACGGCCATCATCATGGCCCCCATAATGGCAATGGCGGCGGCCACGCCCATGGGGAGGCCCGTAAGGAGACTGGCGATGCTCGATGATTTCTTCTCGCGCGCAATCCTCGCCGGCATCGGGCTGGCGCTAGTAACCGGGCCGCTCGGCTGTTTCGTGGTGTGGCGGCGCATGGCGTATTTCGGCGACACGATGGCGCATTCGGCGTTGCTCGGCGTCGCGCTCGGCTTCCTGTTCGAGATCGACCTGACGGCGGGCGTGTTCGTCGTCGCGCTTCTGGTGTCGCTGGCCTTGACGGCGCTGGAAAGCCGGGGCGGGCTTTCCGCCGACGCGCTGCTCGGCATCCTGTCGCACGGCGCGCTGGCGCTCGGCTTGGTCGCGCTCGCCTTCATGACATGGGTACGCGTCGACCTGATGGGCTTCCTGTTCGGCGACATCCTCGCGGTCTCGCGCCTCGACGTGGCGCTGATCTGGGGCGGCGGGGCGCTGGTGCTGGCCATGCTTGCGCTGTTGTGGCGACCGCTGCTGGCGGCCTCGGTCGACGAGGAACTGGCCGCGGCCGAGGGACTTTCGCCGGCGCGCTCGAAGCTCGCCTTCATGCTGATGATGGCGCTCGTCGTCGCCATCGCCATGAAGGTGGTCGGCGTGCTGCTGATCACGGCGCTGTTGATCATCCCCGCCGCGACGGCGCGGCGCTTCGCCGGCACGCCGGAGGCGATGGCGGGGCTGGCCGCGCTGATCGGCGCGCTCGCCGTCGTCGGCGGGCTGCACGGCTCGCTCACCTTCGACACGCCGTCCGGGCCGTCGATCGTCGTCGCCGCGCTCGGCCTTTTCCTTCTCAGCCTGCCGGCCTACCCTATTCTTTTCAGGCGCGCCGCATCCGGGAGCGACAGACCATGACCGCACATCATCATCCCGAACTGACCCGCAACCAGTCGCTGGTGCTCGACACGCTGGCCAAGGCGGAAGGGCCGCTCTCGGCCTATACGATCCTCGACCGTCTGCGCGAGGACGGCCTGCGCGCGCCGCTTCAGGTCTATCGCGCGCTCGACAAGCTGCTCGCCGCCGGCCTCGTCCACCGGCTGGAGACGCTGAATGCCTTCGTCGCCTGCGCCCACCCGCATTGCCACGCCGAGGGGATGATCGCCTTCGCCATCTGCGAGGATTGCGGCCAGGTCGAGGAATTCTCCGACGAGGGCGTGCGCGAGCGCCTGGGCGCGTGGTCCGCCGCCAAGGGCTTCAGGACGGAAAAGACCACGATCGAGATCCGCGGCCATTGCGCGGCCTGTCTGGCGGCCTGACCCTCTACTTCAACGTCAGCACGGCCAGCTCGAGCGTCGAATCGTCGGGGTGGTCGTGGATGACGAAGCCCAGATTGCGGGCCAGCTCGATCATCTTGTCGTTCTCGTCGAACATGATGCCCTCGATGCGCGACAGGCCGTCGGCGCGGGCGTAATCGACCAGATGCGACATCAGCGCCCGGCCGATGCCCTGCCCCTGCCGGTCGGAGCGCACCAGCAGGCCGAACTCGGCGTTCTCGTGGTTGGGATCGGCCGAAATCCGCGAGATGCCGGCGAGCGCGCCATTCTCGTCGAGCGCGACGAAGGCGATCTCGCGGTCGTAGTCGAGCTGGGTCAGCCGCTTCAGCATCTCGTCCGGGAACGCCTTGCGGTAGCCGAGGAAGCGCAGGCGGATGTCGGCCTGCGACACGTGCTCCAGAAATGCGGGATAGAGCGCGATGTCGGCCGGGCGGATCGGCCTGAGCGTGTATTCCGCACCGCTGGCTGACCGAAAGGTCTTCTCCCAGCCGGAGGGATAGGGGCGGACGGCAAGGTCGGGGTTCGGCCCCTCCTCCCCGATGCGGGCGAGGTCCAGCTCGATGCGCGCGTCGAGCGCCACCGCGCCCTCGGGCCCGGTCAGCAGCGGGTTGACGTCGATGCCGGCGATGCAGGGGAAATCGACCACCATCTGCGACACGGCGTTGAGCGAGCGCAGGATCGCCGCCTTGTCGGCCGGGGCGCGGTCGCGGAAGCCGGCGAGCAGCTTCGAGATGCGGGTGCGGGCGATCAGCGCCTCGCCGAGCACGTCGTCGAGCGGCGGCAGGCCGATGGCGGTGTCGTCCACCACCTCGACCGAGACGCCGCCGGCCCCGAACATCACCACCGGGCCGAAGATCGGATCGCGCGAGACGCCGAGGATCAGCTCGTGCGCGTGCTTCATCTTCACCATCGGCTGGACGGCATAGCCCTCGATGTCGGCGTCGGGGCGCACTTTCCGCACCCGCGCCTCGATGGCTTCCGCCGCCTCGCGCGCGCCATGGGCCGTCTCGATGTTCAGCACCACGCCGCCGACGTCGGACTTGTGCGAGATCGCCTTGGAGAGCAGCTTGACCACCACCGCGTCCCAGTCCTTCAGCAGGCGGGCGGCGTGGGCCTCGGCCTCGGCGGGCGACCCGGCATTGAGGATCTGCGGCACGGTCACGTCATAGGCGGCCAGCACCGACTTCGCCTCCGGCTCGGTCAGGATGGCGCGGCCTTCCGCCGCCGCGCCGCGGAAGATCGCGCGCACCTCGTCGACGCGGCCGGCGATGTCGGCGCTGCCAGAGGCGGGCACCTGGGAGAGCGCGGCCTGCGCCTTGCTCCAGCCGTCGAGATAGCCGATGGCGCTGGCGGCTTCCGCCGGCGTCTCGAAGGTGGCGACGCCGGCGGCGCGCAGGACTTTCCGCGCCGGCTCGGCCGTGTGCTCGCCGAGCCAGCAGGCCAGCACCGGCTTGCCGTTGATGCGGCCTCCGCTCCCGACCTTGTCGACCACGGCGGCGACGCCCTTGGCCGCGTCCATCGGCGAAGCCAGCCCGGTCGGGCAGTTCAGCACCAGCACGGCATCGACGTTCCTGTCGGCGGCCACGGCCTTCAGCGCCGCGCCGTAGCGTTCGGCCGGCGCGTCGCCGATAATGTCGACCGGGTTGGCATGCGACCATGTCGGCGGCAGGCCTTGGT
>DAOMOI010000003.1:22826-24735 GCA_035444225.1 Aquamicrobium sp.
TTGGTTGAGCGTGGCGAGGGTCTCGTCCGACAGCTCCGCCAGCTCGCCGCCGATGTCGATCAGCTGGTCCACCGCCAGCACGCCGGCGCCGCCGCCATTGGTGACGATGCCGACGCGCACCTTGTCGAGCGGCGGGAAGCGGGCGACGATCTCGACCGCGTCGAACAGCTCGGCAAGACCCTCGACGCGCAATATGCCGGCGCGGCGGAGCGCCGCGTCCACCACCCGGTCGGCGCCGGAGAGCGCGCCGGTGTGGGTGGCCGCCGCCTTGGCCGCCTGCTCATGACGGCCGGGCTTGATGGCGATGACCGGCTTGATGCGCGAGGCTGCGCGCGCCGCCGACATGAACTTGCGCGGATGCGGCACGGATTCGAGATAGAGCATGATGGCGCGGGTCTTGCCGTCGCCGGCCAGCATGTCGATGTAGTCGGCGACATCGACGTCGGCCATGTCGCCGAGCGAGACGATGTGCGAGAAGCCGATGCCGCGCCCGGCCGCCCAGTCGATCAGCGAGGTGGCGATGGCGCCCGACTGCGAAAGCAGCGCGATGTCGCCGGGCTCGGCCGCCATATGGGCGAAGCCGGCATTGAGCTTCAGGGGCGGGATCATCAACCCGACCGTGTTGGGCCCGAGGATGCGCAGGAGGTGCGGCTTCGCCGCGTCGAGCATCTGCTGGCGCAGGCCGTTCCTGTCGTTCAGTCCGGCGGTGATGACCACCGCCGCCTTGACGCCGCGCGCGCCAAGCTCGGCGACGACGCCGGGCACCGTCTGCGGCGGCGTGACGATGACGGCGAGGTCGGGCGTTTCCGGCAGATCGGCGGCCGAGGCGTAGCAGGCCAGCCCCATCACCTCCCCGTATTTCGGGTTGACCGGATAGACCGGCCCCTCGAAGCCGCCGTCGATGATGTTGCGCAGCACCACGCCGCCGACCGAGCCGGCGCGGTCCGACGCACCGATGACGGCGACCGAGCGCGGCCGGGACATGAATTCGAGATTGCGGATGGTCATGGCTTCACTCCGGCTTTGCGAGGCGGCTCGGCTTCGATGCTTCAATCCCGGTGCTTCGGCCCCGGTGCTTCAGGCCCGATGCTTCGGCCCCAGTGCTTCGGCCCCGGTGCTTCGGTCAGGGGCGAATGTAGCGGCTGGCGGCGCGGCATCAACCGTCAATCTCGCCGCACGGCACGGTGATTGACTTTAATCATTCGATTGATTAAATTTCTTCCATGGCCAGAGACAGGGAAAACGACGCGGGCAGGCGGCCCTCGGCCGAGAAGACCAGGGCGGCGCTGATCGAGGCCGGCCTCAGGCTGTTCGGGGAGAAAGGTTTCGCCGCCACCTCCACCCGCGAGATCGCGGCCGAGGCGAAGGCGAATATCGGCTCCATCGCCTATCATTTCGGCGGCAAGGGCGAGCTGCGCGACGCCTGCGCCGCCCATATCGTCGAGACGGTGGCCAATGTCGCCGACCCGGTGCTCGCGGCCATGCCCGTCCCGGCCGACCCGCGGGAGGCCGAGGCGCAGCTGCGCCGCGCGATCGAGCGCATGGCCGGCTTCCTCGTCGCCGCGCCCGAGGTCTCCAGCTTCGTCCAGTTCATCCTGCGCGAGATCCAGCATCCGGGCCCGGCCTTCGACATCGTCTATGCCGGGGTGATCGAGAAGGTCCACCGCCGGCTGTGCGCGGTCTGGGCCGTCGCCAGCGGCGGCGACCCGGAAAGCGACGAGACCAAGCTCGCCGTCTTCGCCATGATCGGCCAGACCGTCTATTTCCGCATCGCCCGCGAGGCGGTGCAGCGGCGCATGGGCTGGCGCGGGATCGGCGCGGCCGAGGCCGGCCTCATCACCGGAACCGTGCTCGAAAACGCGCTGGCGGCGCTGGCTGTCCGCAAGAAGAGCCGGGGAGAAGGAAAACC
>DAOMOI010000004.1:0-24486 GCA_035444225.1 Aquamicrobium sp.
GAGCCGATGGAAAAATGCGCCGTCGCCGCCGCGTCGCCCATCAGCACCACGTTGCCGTGCGACCACCGCTCGCACAGCACGCGCGGAAACTTGATCCAGGCCGAGCCGCGGATATGGGCGGCATTGGACATCAGCGCATGGCCGCCGAGATGGTCGCGGAAGATCGCCTCGCAGGCGGCGATGGACTCTTCGCGGCTCATCTCGCCGAAGCCGAACCCTTGCCACGTCGCCTCGCTGCACTCGACGATGAAGGTCGCGGTGTCGGCGTCGAACTGGTAGGCATGGGCCCAGATCCAGCCATGCGCCGTCTTCTCGAAGATGAAGGTGAAGGCGTCGTCGAATTTCTGCCGCGTGCCGAGCCAGACGAACCGGCATTTGCGCAGGTCGATGTCGGGGCGGAAATGCGCGGCCAGCGCCGCGCGCGTCTTCGAGTTCAGCCCGTCGGCGGCGACGACGAGGTCGTACTGCGCCATCAGCGCGGCGTGGTCGTCGATTTCCGTTTCGAAGCGCAGCGAAACGCCGAGGTCCCGCGCCCGCTCCTGCAACAGAAGCAATAGCCGCATCCGGCCGATGCCGCAGAAGCCGTGTCCGGTCGAGAGCGTGCGCACGCCCTTGTGGACCACGGCGATGTCGTCCCAATAGGCGAAATGCTCGCGGATCGCGTCGGCGCTTTTCCGGTCGTTGGCGGCGAGGTTGTCGAGCGTCTCGTCGGACAGCACCACGCCCCAGCCGAAGGTGTCGTCGGGTCGGTTGCGCTCGAACACCGTCACCTCGTGAGCTGCATCGCGCAGCTTCATCGAAATAGCGAAGTAAAGGCCGGCGGGGCCGCCGCCGAGCACCGCAACCTTCATCCCGTTCTCCCATTGGGCCCGCGATTATAGCGTGTTCCCGTTGCCGGTCCTTTTTCGTTTTCGGGGGCCGGTCAGCGGAAATGATTCCACCGAACCGGAAATGGTTCAAGCATGAAATTTCAAGATTGAAACATTTTCCCGGCTGGACAGGACGGCGCCCGCCGCGCGATGGAAGAAGGAGAGCGTGAGAGCGCATGGCGAGGAAGAGGGATGTTTCACCGCATCGAGGACTGGGACGACGCCTACGCCAACGGCGTCAACATCGCGCGCGGCGAACGCTGGCCCGACGCCTGGGCGCAGGCGGCGCGCGCCTTTCGCGACCGGATGGCGGGCGAGGGCAGGGCGCGGCTCGACCTCGCCTATGGCGACGGTCCCCGCCACCGCTTCGACCTGTTCCTGCCGGCGGCCGAGCTGAAGGGACTGGTCGTCTTCATCCATGGCGGCTTCTGGATGAAGCTCGACCAGACCTTCCTGTCGCATCTCGCCGCCGGGCCGCTGGCGCACGGCCACGCGGTCGCCATGCCCACCTATACGCTCTGCCCCGCCATCCGCGTTTCCGGCATCGTCGCCGAGGTCGCGCGCGCCGTCGAGGCCGCGGCCGCCATGGTCGAGGGGCCGGTGCGGCTCGCGGGCCATTCGGCCGGCGGCCATCTCGCCACGCGCATGGTCTGCGCCGATTCGCCGCTTTCCGGCGCGGTGCGCGCGCGCATCGCCAACACGGTGTCGATCTCCGGCCTGCACGACCTGCGGCCGTTGATGAAGACGAAGATGAACGAGACCTTGCGGCTCGACGCCGCCGAGGCGGCCGCGCAAAGCCCCGCCTTGCTGGAACCGATGCCCGGCGCGCGGCTCGTCTCGTGGGTCGGCGCGGCCGAGCGGTCGGAATTCGTGCGCCAGAACGCGCTGCTCGCCAATATGTGGACCGGGCTCGGCGCGACGACCTGTCGGGTCGAGGAGCCGGACCGCCACCACTTCACCATCGTCGATGGATTGGCCGACCCGGAGCATCCGTTGACGGCCGCCCTGTTGACGGGCGGCAGGTAAAACCCGATCCTGCAAAGGCAGAGCAAGAGGAACGAGATGAGAGCGGTTTTCGTGCAGCTTCAGTGTACGCCGGGCAGGACCTACGAGGTGGCCGACGAGCTGTTCTCCCGCGAGGTCGCGTCCGAGCTGTACTCGACCAGCGGCGACTACGACCTGCTGATGAAGATCTATGTCGAGGACGGCGTCGACATCGGCAAGTTCATCAACGAGAACGTCGCCAACGTGCCCGGCATCGTCCGCTCGCTGACGACGCTGACGTTCAAAGCGTTCTGAGACCGCCTCACTCGAAGCGGATCGCCTGCAAGGCCGAGCCGTTGCGCCGGAGCCATGCGCGCGCCTCGTCGGTGCGCGGGCAAAGTTCGCGGCACAGCGCCCAGAAGTCCGGCCCGTGGTTCATCTCCTTGAGATGCGCCACCTCATGCGCGACGAGGTAGTCGATCACCGTCGGCGGCGCCATCATGATCCGCCACGAGAAAGACAGCGTGCCGTCGGCCGTGCACGAGCCCCAGCGCGACGAGGTGTCCTTGTAGCGGATCGCCTTCGCCCGCCGGCCCACGGCCTGCGTGTGCCTTTCCACCAGCCGCTCGATGTCGCGCTTGGCCTCCCGTTTCAGGAAGTCGGCGAGCCGGCGCGGCAGATGCGCCTCATCGCCGTGGACGTGGAGCGCCGGCGCCCCGTCCTCGCAGGCGACAGCCACCGTGCCGCGCTTGCCCGGCATGTGCAGGATCATGTGCGGCGTGCCGCGCAGCGGCAGCTTGACCCCGGCGCGCACCTGCGGCCGGTCGGGCAGCCTGGCCAGCTTCAGTTCGAGCCAGTCGCGGTGCCGGTCGAGGAAGCGATCGACCTCGCTCATGCGCAGGCCGGGCGGCACCGTCACCCTGAGCCCGCGGCCGCCGGCCTCGATGCGCAGCGTCAGCCGCCGCGCGCGCACGTTCTCGACCACGCGCAACGGCAATTCGCGGCCCGCGACGTGGTGGACGCGCTCGCCCGTGGCCGGGGCGGCGGGTTTCGCGGTGCGGGAGAAGAAGCCGAATGCCATGCACCCATCCTATCCGATTCGCGCATGCGGCAAGCGGTGGCTTCGGCGCGGCGCATGAAAAGACGGCGGCGGATTTCTCCGCCGCCGCCCCTGTTCCGTGCGCCGTCGCGCGATTGGCTCAGTCGTCGAGCAGATTGTCGTTCTTCTTCGGCTTGCCCGAGGTGGGCGTGGTCCTGGCGGGCGTGTTCTTGGAACGCTCGGCCATGAAGCGGTCGAACTCCTGCTGGTCCTTGGCCCGGCGCAGCTCGCGCGCATAGGCGTCGAACTCGTCGCGCATCTCGTCGAGCTTGCGGCGCTCCTCGTTCAGGCGCTCCAGCTCCTTCTCGCGCCAGTCGTCGAAGGCGACGTTGCCGGTGCGGGGGAAACCGTGGCGGTGCCTGCTGCAGGAGCCGAACATGCTCTTTCCGGCCTTGCTCCAGTCGCCTTTGAGGTCCTCGAGCCGATCGCCCCACAGGATGTAGGCGAGCATGGCGAGGCCGAGCGGCCAGAACACCATGAAGCCCACGACCATCAGCGCGATGGTGGCCGGCGTCCACGCGGGGCGGATGAGGGCGGTCTTGGTCATCGTCTTCCGTTCCTTCCAGATCGCGCAGCCTACCCGGCTGCCGTTTTCGAGATGGGAACCGCAACATGGCCGTTCAAGGTTTCGGCCCGCGAAAACCGGCCGCCGCCCTCGTTCCGCAACGTCAGATCAGCCCGCCCGCGCGACCAGCCCGTCGAGCGCGGCGATCATCATGGCGATGTCCCGCGGCCGCGACAGGCGGTGGTCGCCGTCGCGGATCAGCGACAGCGTCACGTCGTCGGCCGGCAGGTGCTCGATCAGCTTCAGCGCGTGGGTATAGGGCACGTCGGGATCGTCCATGCCCTGGAGGATGTGGACCGGGCAATGGGTGTCGACGATGCCGTCGAGCACGCGGTTTCGCCGCCCGTCCTCGAACAGGGCGCGGGTATAGACGTTCGGCTCGGGAGAATATTGCGACGGCTCCTCGAAGAAGCCCTTCTCGTCGAGGTCGCGGCGCATCGCCTCCGTCAGTTCCGGCTCCATCAGCTCCACCGTGAAGTCGGGCGCCGGCGCGAGCAGCAAAAGCCCGGCGACGCGCCCGCCTTCCCCCGCCTTCTGCAGCTCCTGCACCATGCGCAGCGCGATCCAGCCGCCCATCGACGAGCCGACCAGCACCTGCGGCCCGGCGGTGAAGGCGCGGAACACGGCAAGGCTCTCCTCCAGCCAGCGCGAGATCGTGCCGTCGATGAAGCGCCCGCCCGATTCGCCATGGCCGGAATAGTCGTGGCGCACGAAGGCGCGGCCGCTTTCGGCGGCCCAGCCGTCGAGCGCCTCGGCCTTGGTGCCCCTCATGTCGGAGAGGTAGCCGCCGAGCCAGACTGCGCCGGGCGCGGAACCCTTTCTTGCCCGCACGGCGATGTCCGCGCCCGCGACGGTGACGAATGCGGGCGGGGCGGTGTCGGTGGCTTCGGTGGACATGGGGGCGATCGTCTCCTATCTTTGCCGTTCGTCGCTATGCCGCTTCTTGGCATGTCCGGCTGCGGCAGGAAAAGGCCTGCGTTCGTTGGCGCGCGCAGTCACGAGACCCGTGATTTTCTCCCGCTTCCGTGCTATTGACGGCGCACAAACGCGCGCGGCCTCGCCGTGTCGCGCAAGCATTGCAGCATCGAACATCAATCATTCGAGGAGTTTACGACCATTCGCAGACCGTTCAAAGCCGCTGCGCCTGTGAAGGAAGGGCCGCGTTCAAACCAGGAGATTCGCGTTCCGCAGGTTCAGCTCATCGACGCCGAGGGCCAGAACCGCGGTGTCGTTTCCACCAGCGAGGCCATGGCCCTGGCCGAGGAAGCCGGAATGGACCTGGTGGAGATCGTGCCCCACGCGCAGCCGCCCGTGTGCAAGATCGCCGATCTCGGCAAGATGAAATATCAGAGCCAGAAGAAGGCCGCCGAGGCGCGCAAGCGCCAGAAGACCATCGAGATCAAGGAGATCAAGATGCGTCCCAACATCGACGACCACGATTATGAGACCAAGATGAAGGCGGTGCGCCGCTTCTTCGACGAGGGCGACAAGGTCAAGCTGACGCTGCGCTTCCGCGGCCGCGAGATGGCGCATCTGGAGCTCGGCATGCAGCTTCTCAACCGGGTCCGGGAAGAGGTCGGCGAGATCGCCAAGGTCGAGGCCGAGCCGAAGCTCGAAGGCCGCCAGATGATGATGGTGCTGGCGCCGAAATAGGGCATTCCGCCCCTGTTGCGCTTTTGCGGCCCGCCCGCTATATAGCGCGCGTTCCAAAGAGCCGCCCGGCAGGGCATGCCGTGGCGGTTTCTTATGCTTTTCGGGCTTGGTCGGCCCGAAGCAGCGACAATGAGACGCGAACCGAGCGTAAGCGAGGCAAGCGCGACCGCGCGTCGGCCGTCATCGGCCGCCCCCGCGGAGGCGTGAGCGACAGCGAACTTGCCGGGAGCGCAAAGAAAGGAAAGCAAAATGCCCAAGATGAAGACCAAGTCGGCCGCCAAGAAGCGGTTCAAGATCACCGGCACCGGCAAGGTGAAGTCCGCCGCTGCCGGCAAGCGCCACGGCATGATCAAGCGTACCAACAAGTTCATCCGCGACGCCCGCGGCATGATGGTTCTCGCCGAACCCGATGCCAAGAAGGTGTTGCAGAACTTCCTGCCCAACGGCGGCGGCCTTTAGAGCCGGTCGGATACGAGATTTAAGGAGATCATGACATGCGCGTGAAAAGAGGCACGACGGGCCACGCCAAGCACAAGAAGGTCCTGAAGGCTGCGAAGGGCTTTTACGGCCGCCGCAAGAACACCATCCGCATCGCCAAGCAGGCGGTCGAGAAGTCGCTGCAATACGCCTATCGCGACCGCAAGAACCGCAAGCGCAATTTCCGCGCCCTGTGGATCCAGCGCATCAACGCCGCGGTGCGCGAGCACGGCATGACCTATGGCCGCTTCATCGACGGGCTGAACAAGGCCGGCATCGAGGTCGACCGCAAGATCCTGTCCGATCTGGCGATCCACGAGCCGCAGGCATTCGCCGCGCTGGTCGACAAGTCGAAGGCCGCGCTCGAATACCTCAAGGACACCACGCCGAACCAGTTTGAGAGCGCCGTCGCCTAAGGCCGCCGCGCTTCCCAAGCATTCGGAAAACTGATTTGGGAAACCCGCGCCGGCAGGGCTGGCGCGGGTTTTTTCTTGCAACCCGACGTAACCGATCTGGCACCAAGTGACCGCTATGACAACAGATACGATACAGGCAAGCCGGCAACCCGCCGATCTCGGCGAACTGGAGCGGGCCATCCTGTCCGACATCGCCGCGGCTTCCGACGAGGCGGCGATCGAGGCAGTGCGCGTCGCCGCGCTCGGCAAGAAGGGCTCGGTCTCGGAGAAGCTGAAGACGCTGGGCGCGATGAGCGCCGAGGAACGGCAGGTGATGGGCCCGGCCATCAACGGCCTGCGCGACCGCGTCAGCGAGGCGCTGAACCTTCGCAAGGCCGCGTTGCGCGACGAGGCCATCGAGGCGCGGCTCGCCGCCGAGCGCGTCGATGTCACGCTGCCGGTGCGGCAGGCCCCGGCCGAGCGCGGCCGCATCCACCCGATCAGCCAGGTCATCGACGAGATCGCCGCCATCTTCGGCGACCTCGGCTTCGCCATCGCCGAGGGGCCGGACATCGAGACCGACTACTACAACTTCACCGCGCTGAACTTCCCCGAAGGCCACCCGGCGCGCGAGATGCACGACACCTTCTTCTTCGACCCGGACGAGAAGGGCGAGAGGAAGCTTTTGCGCACCCACACCTCGCCGGTGCAGATCAGGACCATGGAGACCTCGAGCCCGCCGATCCGCATCGTCATCCCCGGCAAGACCTACCGGCAGGATTCCGACGCCACTCATTCGCCGATGTTCCACCAGGTCGAAGGGCTGGTCATCGACAAGACGGCGAACATCGCCAACATGAAATGGGTGCTCTCCGAGTTCTGCAAGGCGTTCTTCGAGGTGCCGAGCGTAAACATGCGCTTCCGGCCGTCCTTCTTCCCGTTCACCGAGCCGTCGCTGGAAGTCGACATCCAGTGCGACCGCTCGCGGCCGGGCGAGGTGCGCTTCGGCGAGGGCGACGACTGGATGGAAATCCTCGGCTGCGGCATGGTCCATCCCAACGTGCTGCGCCATGGCGGGCTCGACCCGGACGAGTATCAGGGCTTCGCCTGGGGCATGGGCATCGACCGCATCGCCATGCTGAAATACGGCATGCCGGACCTGCGCGCCTTCTTCGACGCCGACGTGCGTTGGCTCTCCCACTACGGCTTCCGCCCGCTCGACATGCCGACGCTGTTTTCCGGGTTGAGTCAGTGAGCGGCGCGCTCCACGCAGGCGCGTGCCGGTGCGGGCTGATTGCAGTCGACATGCATGCCGCCCCGTTCCTGTGTTCCTATTGCCATTGCCGCGACTGCCGCAAGCAGTCCGGCGCGCCGCTCATGGCTTTCGTCGGGTTTCGCGAGGCGGCCGTCGAATGGTTCGGCACGCCGAAGACGTTCCGCTCGAGCGGCGTCGAGCGGTCGTTCTGTGAGCATTGTGGCAGTCAGATCGGCTATCGCGACGACAAGCTGCCCGGCGAGACCTATTTTTCGCTCGGCTTCATGGACGGGCCGGAACGCTACCCGCCGACGCTGCACGCCTTCGAGAAGCGGCGACTGCCATTCCTGCATATCGACGACGACCTGCCGCGCTATGACGACTTTTCGATCGAACGCTGACACGCTGACGGATTAGACCCATGAAATTCACCCTTTCCTGGCTGAAGGACCACCTCGACACCGACGCCTCGCTCGACGAGATCGTGGAGCGGTTGACCATGATCGGCCTCGAGGTCGAGAGCGTCGACGACAAGGCGGCGCTGAAGCCGTTCGTGATCGCCAAGGTGCTGAGCGCGGAGAAGCACCCCGACGCCGACAAGCTGCGCGTGCTGATGGTCGATACCGGGGCCGGCGCGCCGGTGCAGGTCGTGTGCGGCGCGCCCAACGCGCGCGCCGGCCTGGTCGGCGCCTTCGCCGCGCCCGGCACCTACGTGCCCGGCATCGACGTCACGCTGTCGGTCGGCAAGATCCGGGGCGTCGAGAGCCACGGCATGATGTGCTCGGAGCGCGAGCTCCAGCTTTCCGACGAGCACACCGGCATCATCGACCTGCCGGAGGGCGCGCCGGTCGGCACGAGCTTCGCGGCATGGGCCAGGCTCGACGACCCGGTCATCGAGATCAACCTGACGCCGAACCGCCCCGACGCCACCAGCGTCCACGGCATCGCCCGCGATCTGGCGGCAAGCGGGCTCGGCACGCTCAAGGACGGCGCAGTCGCCGCGATTGCAGGCGAGGGCGACTGTCCGGTCAAGGTTACGATCGAGGCGCCGGAACTGTGCCCGGGCTTCGCGCTCAGGCTCGTGCGCGGGGTGAAGAACGGCCCGTCGCCGAAATGGATGCAGCAGCGCCTGATCGCCATCGGCCTGCGCCCCATCAATGCGCTGGTCGATATCACCAATTATCTCACCTTCGACCGTGGCCGGCCGCTCCACGTCTACGACTTGAAGAAGATCGTCGGCAACCTGGTGGTGCGCCGGGCGAAGGACGGGGAAAAGGTGCTGGCGCTCGACGGGCGCGAATACACGCTGACGCCCGACATGTGCGCCATCGCCGATAACAGGGGCGCGGATTCCATTGCCGGCGTCATGGGCGGCGAGCATACGGGCAGCGACGAGGGCACCACCGACGTGCTGATCGAATCGGCGCTGTGGGACCCCATCGCCACCGCCCGCACCGGCCGGACCTTGGGCATCGTCACCGACGCCCGCTATCGCTTCGAGCGCGGGGTCGATCCCGAGTTCATGGCGCCGGGGC
The DNA here is from genome assembly GCA_035444225.1 of Aquamicrobium sp. GTDB lineage: Bacteria > Pseudomonadota > Alphaproteobacteria > Rhizobiales > Rhizobiaceae > Aerobium. The sequence continues at coordinate 8,833 of DAOMOI010000004.1, forward strand.
TCGATCTGGCGACGAAGATGGTGCTCGAATTGTGCGGCGGCACGCCGACGAAGGCGGAAGTCGTCGGCTATGCCGGCCACACGCCGAAGATCGTGCAGTTCCCCTTCGCGGAAGTGAAGCGGCTGACCGGCATCGACGTGCCGGCCGGGGAAAGCCGCGCCATCCTCGCCCGCCTCGGCTTTTCGTCCAAGGGCGACGGCGCAGTGGCCGAGGTCGCGGTGCCGTCATGGCGGCCCGACATCGACGGCAAGGCCGATCTGGTGGAAGAGGTGATGCGCATCCACGGCGTCGACAACATCGCGCCGCAGCCGCTCGCCGCCCACGACGCCGTCAACGGCCGCATCCTGACGACCTTGCAGATCCGCACCCGCACCGCGCGGCGCGCGCTCGCCGTGCGCGGCATGATGGAGGCGGTGACGTGGTCGTTCATCCCGGCGAAGCATGCCGAGCTGTTCGGCGGCGGGCAGGCGGCGCTGAAGCTCGCCAACCCCATCGCCGCCGACATGTCCGACATGCGGCCCTCGCTGCTGCCCGGCCTGATCGCAGCCGCCCAGCGCAACGCCGACCGCGGCTTCGCCGATGTCGCGCTGTTCGAGGTTTCCGGCACTTATGAGGGCGATGGCGCCGACGCCCAGCGCCGCGTCGCCGGCGGCGTGCGCCGCGGCACGGCGAAGATGGACGGCCAAGGCCGCCACTGGGCCGGCAACGCCGCGCCGGTCGGCGTGTTCGACGCCAAGGCCGACGCCATCGCCGCGCTGGAAGCGGCCGGCGCGCCAGTGGACAAGCTCCAGATCGAGGCCGGCGGCCCGGCCTGGTATCACCCCGGCCGCTCGGGCACGATCAGGCTCGGGCCGAAGCTCGTCCTCGCCACCTTCGGCGAGTTCCATCCGCGCACGCTCGCCGCGCTGGACGTGTCGGGCCCGCTCTGCGGCTTCGAGGCGTTCATCGACGCCATCCCCGAGGCCAAGGCCAAGCCGACGCGGACCAAGCCGCGCCTCGACCTGTCGCCCTTCCAGGCGGTGAAGCGCGATTTCGCCTTCGTCGTCGACAGGGACGTCGAGGCGGCGGTGCTGGTGCGCGCGGCGTCCGCCGCCGATAAAAAGCTCGTTACCGGCGTGCGCGTCTTCGACGTGTTCGAGGGCGCGGCCCTCGGCGAGGGCAGGAAGTCGGTCGCCATCGAGGTAGCGATCCAACCCGTCGAGCGCACGCTGACCGACGAGGATTTCGAGGCACTCGGTGCGAAGATCGTCGAGAATGTAGCGAAGCAGACCGGCGGCGTGCTGCGCGGCTGATCCTCTGGCGGGCGCCCCGGCCGGGGCGCCTGCCCGCCTCCTGCCTGACCCAATGTTTCAGCCTGTCGCCATAAGTGTCCGGCGGGTATGGAACCCTGCCTTTTCAGCGCCCGATTCCGTGCCTAGCGGCGACCATCTTCAACGGATGGGGACAGTCCCGGGCATGACATCGACCACGATCCGCGCGGCAGCGTTCGCCGCCGCCTCGCTCGCCGCGCTTTGCGCCCAACCCGCCTTTGCCCAGTGCGGCAGCGCCTCATGGTACGCGCTGACCTCGAAGACCGCCTCGGGCGAGCGCATGAACCCGGCGGCGATGACCGCCGCCCACCGCACCCTGCCTTTCGGCACCAAGGTGAAGGTGACCAACCAGCGCAACGGCAAGGTGGTGACGGTGCGGATCAACGATCGCGGGCCGTTCATCAAAGGCAGGGTGATCGACCTGTCGAAGGCGGCGGCGCACGAGTTGGGCTTCGTCAGCCGGGGCCACACGCCGATCTGCATGGCCGAGGCCGGCTGAGCCTTCAGGCGCTGCGCCGCATGGCGGCGTCGAGATAGCTCTCGCGCAGATAGGCCATCGTCGTCTCGGCGTTGCTGGGCTTGCCGAACAGGTAGCCCTGGCCGCCGCCGCAGCCGAACTGGACGAGGCGGTGCGCCTGTCCTTCCTCCTCGATGCCCTCGGCCACCACCTCCATGCCCAGCCCCTCGCACATGGCGAGGATGGCCCGGATGATGTGCTCAGACGGCTTGTCGTCGAGGATCGAGGACACGAAGGCGCGGTCGATCTTGAGCTTGTCGAAATCGAACTGGCGCAGCCGGCCGAGCGACGACTGGCCGGTGCCGAAATCGTCGAGCGCGACGCGGATGCCGACGGCGTGGAAGTCGCCGAGGATCTTCTCGGCCGAGGCCGGGTCGGTCATCAGCCCGCTTTCGGTGATCTCGATCTCGAGGCGGCGCGGGTCGAAGCCGGTGCGTTCCAGGATGGCGAGCACGTGCTGGGCCGTGTTCTGGTCGACCAGCTGCGACGGCGACAGGTTGAACGACAGGAACAGGTCGTCCGGCCAGTAGCGGGCGGTCTGCGTCGCCTTGCGCAGCAGAAGCTGCGACAGCGCGCCGATGATGCCGCGCTCCTCCGCCAGCGGGATGAACACGTCGGGCGGCACGAAGCCGAGGTCGCGGTCGTTCCAGCGCGCCAGCGTCTCGAAGCCGATGATGCGCCGCGTCTTCAGATCGACGATGGGCTGGAAATGCGGCTCGACCTCGCCGGCGGCGACGGCGCGGCGCAGCGCCTGCTCGATCTGGGTGGTGCGGCGCGCGGCCTCCTCCATCTCGCGCGTATAGACCACGACGCGGCCGCGTCCCGAACGCTTGGCGTGGTAGAGCGCGGTCTCGGCCTTCGACACCAGCGTCTCGGTGCTTTCCTCGCCGGAATAGAACAGCGAGCAGCCGACCGACGCGGAAAGCCGCGCCGTGCGGCTGCCGACGTCGTAGGGCGCCGACAGGATCTCGATCAGCATCAGCGCCCGCTCGCGCGCGGCCTCCTCGCTGAACACCAGCGGGTAGAGAAAGGCGAATTCGTCGGCGCCGACGCGCGCGACGGTGGCGTGCTGGTCCATGGCCGCGCCGAGGCGCATCGCCACCTGCTGCAGGATGTCGTCGCCGGCCGCGCGCCCGAACAGGTCGTTGATCGGCTTGAAGCCGTCGAGGTCGAGGATACCGACCGCGAAGGGCGCGGGGTCGTCGGCGCGTTCGACGATCAGGCGATCGACCTTGTCGAAGAAGCGCCGCAGGTTGCCCAGCCCCGTCAGCGGGTCGGTGAAAGCGAGATCCGCGCCTTGAGCGGCGATGACGCCGCTACCCGGTGGAGTGTCCATCTAAGCCCCAGAGCCTTCTTGTTGTTCTCGGCCAGCCCGGGGGGAGAGTTTCACAAAACTGTTTAGGAAAGGTATCGGCCGTGAAGGCAAAACGAGCCGGCCGGCGTGGGTTGCGCCGGCCCTGCGAAAACAAGACGAGCCGGCCGGCGCGGGTTGCGCCGGCCGGCCGCGATGAGCCCGCGCCGGAGGGCGCCGCATCGCTGCGCCACCCTGAAGGAGAGATGGCGCGGGCTATTCGGAATGCCCGCGAAATCCCTCAGTCGTGGCCGTTGCCGTGGTCGTGGCCGCCGCCATGGCCGTGGTCGCCCGAGCCCTTGACGACACGCACCGGCAGCATGAGTTCGGTGGAACCGGCCTTCTCGAATTCCAGCGTCACCGGCACCGTTTCGCCCTCGGCGAAGGGCGCGGTCACGTCCATGAACATCAGGTGGTAGCCGCCCGGCTTGAGCTCGACGGTGCCGCCGGCCGGGATTTCCAGCCCGCCCTCGACCGGGCGCATGGTCATCACGTCCTTGACCACTTCCATCGTGTGGACCTCGACCTTGCCGGCGAGCGGGCTCGACGCCCCGACCAGCCGGTCGGCCTCGCCGCCCGTGTTGGCGATGGTGAGGTAGCCGCCGGCGGCCTTCTGGCCGGGCAGCGTGGCGCGCGCCCAGGCCGCGCCGATCTCGATGTCGCCGGCGACGACGGCTGCATCGGCTGCCGCCGCGCCATGGTCGTGGCCATGACCCCCGCCATCGTTCGCCGCCAGCACGACAAGGCCGGGCGCAGGGCGGTCAAGCGAATGCGGATCCTGCCCGGCCGCGGGGATTTCGCTCCACGCCACCTCGCCCTCGGTGCAAGTCTGGACCGTCTTGAAGAACAGCGGCTGGCCTGCCGTGGCAGCTGCAAGCGTGCCGGCCATGGCGAACTCGTCGTAATGGGCGTCGTCGAGCGGGCCGCCCGTCCATGTCACGGCCTTGACGCCGGCTGCGACCTCGCGGCCGTGGAGCGTATAGGGGTGGGCGTAGTCGCCGCGCTCGATGTCGAGCGACCAGCCCGCCTTGGGCTGCGGCCGCACGCCGATATAGCCTTCCGGCACCTCGACGCGGACGGTGTGGGTCGGCTGGCCGTCGCAGCCGTGGCCGATGCGGATGACCGCCTTGTAGGCGCCGGGGGCGGCTTCGGCCGTTTCGAGCGTTGCGTGGGCGTTGGCGGTGGCGAGCGAGGCGGCCGTCAGCGCGGTGGCGGCGGCGAACTGGAGAAGAAGGTGACGCATGGTCTTGCCTTTCAGGTCTGAAAACGGGATCGCGCCTTCGCGAGGAAGGCAGCTCGGTCTTCAGGCCGAAGGCGGCGGCGCGCGGATCGCCGGCGGCGGCGCGACGAGAAGCGCGCCGGGATCGTCCGCCGCGAGGGGAAGCGGGGTTTGCCCGGCAAGCGCGGTGGGCGCGGGGAAGGCAGGGGAGGCGGCGAACGCCGCCTTGTAGACGGCGGCCGCGCCGCAGGCATTGCCGATCAGGCAGACCGGGCAGTCGTCGAGCGCGCCGGGCGAAGAGGTCCCGGCCGCGCCCGCATCACCGTCCGCATTGAGGGCCGTGCAGATCGCCATGTGCCCGCCCGGCATCTGCGCGGCGGCGAGCGGCTGGAGCGTGTGGAGCAGCAGCACCAGCGTGCCGAGAAGCGCGAACAGGAAGCGGTCGCGCCGCAGCGAGGCGAACAGGGTAAGATGTGGCGCCGTGCTCATCAGCGACACTTACCCGAAACCGGGGTGGTCCGCTACTGCGACACTGTCGCATGCGCTCGATCGCGGATGAGGGGCGGCGCGGGCGTTGGCGATTGGCCCGTGACTTACCGCAATTCGTAGAACTCGCGGATGATCGTCCATGCCTCGTCGGCGGTGTCGACGGCGTCGATGATGTTCTGGTCGCCGGGCGAGATCGTGCCCTGCTCGGCGAGGTAGTCGAGGTCGATGGCGTGCTTCCAGAACTCCTTGCCGAACAGGATGACGGGCACGCGCTCCATGCGCCCGGTCTGGATCAGCGTCAGCGTCTCGAACAGTTCGTCCATGGTGCCGAAGCCGCCGGGGAAGATGGCGACCGCCTTCGCCCGCATCATGAAGTGCATCTTGCGGATGGCGAAATAGTGGAAGTTGAAGCACAGCTCCGGCGTGACATATTCGTTGGGCGCCTGCTCGTGCGGCAGCACGATGTTCAGGCCGATCGAGGGCGCGCCGCAATCGGCCGCGCCGCGGTTGCCGGCCTCCATCACGCCCGGCCCGCCGCCGGTGACGACGACGAACTCGCGATAATAGGTCGAGGCCGAATAGTCCGAGCACAGGCGTGCGAAGCGCCGCGCCTCGGAATAGTAGCGCGCGGACGCTTCGAGGTTCTTCTTCTGCGTCTCGTTCTTGGCCGCCCAGGCCGGACCGCCCGGCTCGGGGATGCGCGCGCCGCCGAACAGGATGACGGTCGAGCGGATGCCGCGCTCCGACAGCGCCATTTCCGGCTTCAGCAATTCGAGCTGGAGCCGCACGGGGCGCAGCTCCTGCCGCGTCATGAAGTCCTCGTCGTCCCACGCCAGCCGATAGGCCGGCGCGCGCGTCTGCGGCGTGTCGGGCACGGCCTTGGCGCGCTCGAGGTCCTCGTGCGAATGCGGCAGCGGCGTCCAGCCGGCCTTGTCCTCCGGGTTCATGCTTCGTCTCGTCCCGTCTGTGCCGGCCGCCTGAGCCGGCGGCCTGCTCGTCCCGTCATTGACCCCCTTCCGCGCTTCGCATAGGTTCCGCGCGGCTTGGGGGATTTGTCCCTGCCCGAAAGCCTATCGTCCCAGCCCTTAACAGCGCGTGTAGCGGAGCATTTTCATGACCAGACCGGACCTCGCAAGCCTGGAGAAGACCATCGACAAGGCCTTCGACGCGCGCGACGGCGTCTCGCCCGCGACGCGCGGCGAGGTGCGCGAGGCGGTGGAGACCGCGCTCGACCTGCTCGACCGGGGCGAGGCCCGCGTCGCCGAGCGCGAGGAAGGCGGCGCGTGGCGCGTCAACCAGTGGCTGAAGAAGGCGGTGCTGCTGTCCTTCCGGCTGAACCCGATGGAAGTGGTCAGGGGCGGGCCGGGCGAATCGGTATGGTGGGACAAGGTCGCCTCCAAGTTCGACGGCTGGTCGGCCAACGAGTTCGAGCGCGCCGGCTTCCGCGCCGTGCCCAACTGCGTCGTGCGCCGCTCGGCCTATATCGCGCCGGGTGCTGTGCTGATGCCGTCCTTCGTCAATCTCGGCGCCTATGTCGGCGAGGGCACCATGGTCGACACCTGGGCGACCGTCGGCTCCTGCGCCCAGATCGGCAAGAACGTGCACCTGTCGGGCGGCGTCGGCATCGGCGGCGTGCTGGAGCCGATGCAGGCCGGCCCCACCATCATCGAGGACAATTGCTTCATCGGCGCGCGCTCCGAAGTCGTCGAGGGCTGCATCGTGCGCGAGGGCTCGGTTCTCGGCATGGGCGTCTTCATCGGCAAGTCGACCAAGATCGTCGACCGCGAGACGGGCGACATCTTCTATGGCGAGGTTCCGCCTTATTCGGTGGTGGTGGCCGGCACGCTGCCTGGCAGGCCGTTCCCCAACGGCGAGCCGGGCCCGAGCCTTTATTGCGCCGTCATCGTCAAGAAGGTGGACGAGAAGACGCGCTCCAAGACCTCGATCAACGAATTGCTGCGCGACTGACCGGACGCCCCGATGGCACAGATGGCCTGGCTGTTCTTCGGCTTCACAGGGCGCATAGACCGCACCGTCTATGCGCTGGCCGGGCTGCTCGTGTTCGTGGTGCAGATGTTCATCGTCTACCGCTATCTCCAGCCGGTGCTGGGCGAGCTCGCCAACGGCACCTTCGACCCGTCCGAGACGCTGGTGATGTCACCGATGACCAACCTGCAGAGCGGCATCTTTCTCATCGGCCAGCTCTGCCACATCGCGCTGGCCGCCAAGCGCATCCATGATTTCGGCCGCTCGGGCTTCTTCGCGCTGCTGTTCATGTTCGCGGGCGTGGTCGCTTATCTCGCGCTGTGCCTGATCCCCGGCACGCCCGGCCCGAACAAGTACGCCGCCCGCTCCAACGCGCCGAAATAGGGCATTGGTGCGCGGATGCGTTTGAGCTATCCCTTGGCGCTGTCATGACCCTGCCCACGGACCCCGCCGCCAACCTCGCAGCCCTGATCCGCTGCCCTTCCCTCACGCCCGCGGAGGGCGGCGCGCTGACGGCGCTGGAGGCGATGCTGAAGCCGCTCGGCTTCGCCGTCGATCGCCCGGTCTTCTCGGAGGAGGGAACGCCGGATGTCGAGAATCTCTATGCCCGGCTCTCGGGAAATGGCCCGCATCTGATGTTCGCCGGCCACACCGACGTCGTGCCGCCGGGCGACGAGGCCGGCTGGACGCATCCGCCCTTCGCGGCCGCGGTGGCGGGCGGATTCCTGTATGGTCGCGGCGCGGTCGACATGAAGGGCGGCATCGCCTGCTTCGTCGCCGCGCTCGCCCGCCATGTCGAGGCGCATGGCGCGCCGAAGGGCTCGGTCTCGCTACTGATCACCGGCGACGAAGAAGGCCCGGCGATCAACGGCACGGCGAAGCTGCTCGAATGGGCGGCCGCGCGCGGCGAAAGCTGGGATGCGGCGATCGTCGGCGAGCCGACCAATCCGCAAGAGCTCGGCGACATGATCAAGATCGGCCGCCGCGGCTCGCTGACCGGCGACATCGTCGTCCATGGCAGGCAGGGCCACATCGCCTATCCGCATCTGGCCGACAATCCCGTGCGCGGCATGACCGCGCTGCTCGACGCGCTTTTGCATCCGGCGCTCGACGACGGAACGGAGAATTTCCAGCCGTCGAACCTCGAGATCACCACCGTCGATGTCGGCAACCCCGCGACCAACGTGATTCCGGCCAAGGCGCGCGCCACCTTCAACGTCCGCTACAACGACGCATGGACGGCCGAGACGCTTCAGGCCGAGATCCACAACCGGCTCGACCGTGCCGCCGGCCGCACCAAGCTGAGACCGGGCAAGGAGGACGCCGTCGCCTTTGACCTTCACTGGCGCGTCAGCCCGAGCCCCGTGTTCCTGACCCGCGACGACAGGCTGACCGGCGGCCTCTCGGCGGCGATCCGCGCGGTGACGGGCCGCGAGCCGTCGCTCTCGACCTCGGGCGGCACGTCGGACGCCCGCTTCATCAAGGATTACTGTCCGGTGGTGGAATTCGGCCTTGTCGGCCAGACCATGCACATGGTCGACGAGCGCGTCGCGCTCGCCGATCTGGAGACGCTGACCGCGATCTACCGTCGCTTCATCGAGGACTGGTTCGCCTGACCATGCCGCCGGCCGAGGACATCCACCGTCAGCTTACCGGCGCATGGCGCATGATGACCGGCAGGCGCGACGGCCTGCGCCTGCTCGACCTTTCGCTCGACGGCTTCTGGAACTCGTTCTTCGCCATCGTCGTGGCGCTGCCGGCGATGCTGGCGAGCTGGGTGCCGCTGGCGAGCGAGCTGGCCGGCGAGGGCGCCTCCTTCGGCGCGCGCCTTTCGCTGGTGGCGCGGCTGGCGCTGGTCGATGTCGGGGCGTGGGTGCTGCCGCTCGCAGCCCTTGCCGCGGTCGTCTCCTATGCCGGTCTCCGCGACCGTTTCGTCCACTATGTCGTCGCCACCAACTGGGGCTCGGCCATCTTCGCCTGGATGACGCTGCCGGTGTCGCTGATCCGGCTGTTCATGCCCGGCGCTGGCGAGGTCGCGGCGGGCCTGTCGCTCCTCGTCTTCGTCGCCACGCTGGTGCTGTTGTGGCGGCTGACCGACGCGGCGCTGGAGAAGGGCGCGGCCGTGGCGAGCGCCGTCTTCACCGCCATGCTCGTCGCCTCGCTGGTGACGCTGTTCGCGCTTCAGGACCTGTTGCGGATCGGCCCGATGTAGGAATCCGGCGAAACGCCGGACGGAAAACCGCTTCGCACTTTTCCTGGCGCTTCTAGTAATCCACCTTGACCAGATAGAGCCCGTCCGGCGGCGCGACCTGGCCGCAGCGGGCGCGGTTCGTCGCTTTCAAGGCCGCTTCGAGGTCGTCGGCGCTCCAGCCGCCGTCGCCGACCCGCTTCAGCGAGCCGACCATCGAGCGCACCTGGTTGTGCAGGAACGAGCGCGCCGAGGCCCGCACCTCGATCAGGTCGCCGATGCGGGTCACGTCGAGCCGGTCGAGCGTCTTGACTGGACTGTCCGACTGGCATTGCGCCGAGCGGAAGGTGGTGAAGTCGTGCTTGCCGAGAAGCCGCTGCGCCGCCGCATGCATCGCCGCCGCGTCGAGATGCTTCGGCACGTGCCAGACATTGCCGCGCAGCAGCGCGGCCGGCGCGCGACGGTTCAGTATCACATAGAGATAGTGCCGGGCCTTGGCCGAGAAGCGCGCGTCGAAATCGTCGCCGACGGCGGTGACGGCAAGGGCCGCGACAGGCGCGCCGACAAGCGCGAGATGGGCGTTGAGCGCGCCCTGCATCTTGTTCGGCTGCCATTCGCGGGCAAGGTCCACATGCGCCACCTGTGCCGTGGCATGGACGCCGGCATCGGTGCGGCCGGCTCCGCGTATCGTCACGCTCTCGCCGGTGAATGCATGGATCGCAGTTTCGATCGCCGCCTGCACCGTGGGCAGATCGGCCTGCCGCTGCCAGCCGGCATAGGGGCCGCCGTCATATTCGACGTCGATGCGATAGCGCGGCATGGTCAGCTTGCCGCGCTCACGACAGGAAATCTCCCTTGCCCAGCTTGGCGCCGCGCAGGAAGGTCCCGGCGTCCATCGCCTTGCCGCCGGCGCGCTGCACTTCGAGAAGCCGCACCGCGCCCTCGCCGCAGGCGATGGCGAGATGATCGTCGAGGATTTCGCCCGGCCGCCCGGAGCCGTCCGCCAGCGTCGAGCGCAGCAGCTTCACCCGCTCGATCTTGCCGCCCGCCTCCATCTCGCACCACGCGCCGGGGAAGGGCGACAGGCCGCGTATCCTGTTATGCACCTCGGTTGCCGGAGCCGACCAGTCGATGCGCGTCTCCTCCTTGGAAATCTTCTTCGCGTAGGTCGCGCCTTCTTCCGGCTGGGGCGTCAATTCGAGTTCGCCCTTTTCGAGTGCGGCGAGCGTGCGCACCATCAGGCCAGCGCCCGTCTCCATCAGCGCGTCGTGCAACTCGCCGGCGGTCATGTCGGGGCCGATGGTTACGCGCTCGGTCAGCGCCACCGGGCCGGTGTCCAGCCCCTCGTCCATCTTCATCGCCATCATGCCGGTCTCGGCGTCGCCTTCGATGATCGCGCGCTGGATCGGCGCCGCGCCGCGCCAGCGCGGCAGCAGCGAGGCATGGCCGTTATAGGCGCCGAGCCGCGTGCCTTCGAGGACGGCTTTCGGCAGCAAGAGGCCATAGGCGACGACCACCGCGACATCGGCCTCAAGCGCCCGGAATGCCTCCTGCTCCTCCGCCCCCTTCAGCGAGCGCGGCGTGCGCACCGCGATGCCGAGTTCCTCGGCGGCGAGATGGACGGGCGATTTCGTCAATTCCAGCCCGCGCCGCCCCGCCGGGCGCGGCGGCTGCGAATAGACGGCGGCGATGTCGTGGCCGGCCTCGGCCAATGCCCGCAAGGTAGCGGCCGAAAACTCCGGCGTGCCCATGAAGACGACGCGCAGCGTCATCCTAGACGGCAAGCCGGCTCGGCGCGGGCTTGTCCTTGGCCAGCTTCCTGAACTTGCGCACCACCATGTCGCGCTTGAGCTTGGAGATGTGGTCGATGAACAGCACGCCGTTCAGGTGGTCGATCTCGTGCTGGAGGCAGGTCGCCATCAGCCCGTCGGCTTCCAGCGTCCGCTCCTTGCCGTCGCGGTCGAGATAGGCGACCGTCACCGCCGCCGGCCGCTCGACCTCGGCGTAATAGTCGGGGATCGACAGGCAGCCTTCCTCATAGACCGAAAGCTCGTCGCTGCTGGCGACGATGCTTGGATTGACGAAGACATGCGGCGCCTTCGGCTGGTCGTCCTTGGCGAGGTCGATGACCAGCAGCCGGCGCGCCACGCCGACCTGGATCGCGGCCAGCCCGATGCCGGGCGCGTCGTACATCGTTTCCAGCATGTCGTCGGCAAGCCGGCGCAGCTCGTCGTCGACGCGCTCGACGGGCGCGGAAAGCTGGCGCAGGACCGGATCGGGAAGGATGACGAGCGGGCGTATCATGCCCCGTCAGGTAATCGCCAAGCCGGGAGCCGTCAACGGGGTTCGCGTCCGCGTTCACCTTTTGGTCTTATGCGGGACGGCCGAATCGCCTATCCTGCGGCGATGGATGATCTTTCGCCGCTGTTTTCCCAGCCCGTCGCGCAGCTCGGCGCCACCACGCTCACGCTCGGCCAGCTTCTGGTCGCGGCGGGCGCGGTGGCGGCGCTCGTCCTTGTCCTGCTTTCGCTCGGCCTGTGGCGCGCGGCGAGCGCGCGGGCGCAGGCCGCTGCCGAAGGAGCGGCCCGCGCTCGCGAGGCGGAGGAGCGCATGGCCGAGATCGCCCGCGCGCAGGCCGAGATGCAGGGTCGCATGGGCGCGCTGGCAGAGGTGTTCGGCAGCCGGCAGGCGGAGCTGACGAAAGCCATCGGCGAGCGGCTCGACGGCATGACCTCGCGCCTCGGCCAGTCGCTGACCGAGCAGACGCGCGCCACCCACGACAATCTGGCCAAGTTGCAGGAGCGGCTGGCGGTCATCGACACCGCCCAGTCCAACATCCAGTCGCTGGCGGGGCAGGTGGTGCAGCTCCAGCACATCCTGTCCAACAAGCAGACGCGCGGCGCCTTCGGCCAGAGCCGCATGGAAGCCATCGTCGCCGACGGCCTGCCGAAAGGCGCTTACGAGTTCCAGGCCACGCTGTCGAACGGCAACCGGCCCGACTGCCTCGTCAGGATGCCGAACGGCGCGCCCGATCTCGTCATCGACGCCAAGTTCCCGCTGGAATCGTGGAACGCGATGCGTGCGGCGGCCGAAGCCGACAATGCCGAGGCCCACCGTCCGGCCGCGCAGGCCTTCCGGCGCGATGTCGAGGTGCATATCCGCGCCATCGCGGAAAAATATCTCGTCCCCGGCGAGACGCAGGACACCGCCTTCCTGTTCGTGCCCTCCGAATCCATCTTCGCCGGCATCCACGAGGATTTCGAGGGGCTGGTGCAGAAGGCGCACCGCGCCCGCATCGTCATCGTCTCGCCCTCGCTGCTGATGCTGTCCATCCAGGTGATCCAGGCGGTCTTGAAGGACGCGCGCATGCGCGAGCAGGCCCACCTGATCCAGCACGAGGTGGTGCGGCTGTTGGAGGATGTCGGCCGGCTCGACGACAGGGTGCGCAAGCTGCAGGCGCATTTTTCGCAGGCGACGCGCGACATCGACATGATCCTGACCTCGACCGACAAGGTGACGAAGCGCGGGGCCAAGATCGAGGCGCTGGAGCTTGGGGCCGACACCGCCGGCGCGGAGGCGGATGCCGGCGACGCCACGCGCCGCGTCGCCGCCCCCGCCGGCCGGCTGCGCCTCCACGTCGTCGACGGCGAGGACTGACGCAACCGCCGTCATCCCGGCCAAGGGCGCGCAGCGACCGCGGAGCCGGAACCCCATCGGCCGGAAGATCGTCGGGCGCGGCCCGGTCCTCGCCTTGACGCGCTTCAAGACCCGCATCGCAAGTTCTGCATCCGGCCGCGCCGCTCGATGGTTCCCGGCTCTCCCTCGCGTCGCTCGGTCGGCCGGGATGACGGGGCGAAGGCGTCTGGGGTACAGATGCCGGGGCACAGGACGGCTTGACGAAAATGGCCGCAGGCGCGATCTGATTGGCGCATGAAATTCTCCGCCGCGAAATCCCTTTCCCGCATCGCCGTCCTTGTCGCGCTCATGGCGCTGGCCGCCTGCCAGACCGGCGACTGGTGGCCGCGTGAGATCACGTCTTCCGGTGCCTCGACCTCGGCCGCCGCCCATCTGGCGGAAATCCGTTCCTCGGCCGGCCTCTCCCGCCTTGCGCCTGATTCGACGCTGGAAAAGGCGGCGGTGCGGCAGGCCGCCTACATGGCGAGCTCCGGAAAAATGGAGCACACGACCGGGCTGGGTCGCGACTTCGCCGCGCGCATGAAGCGCGACGGCGTTGCGGCGCCCGCGGCGGAAAACCTCGCCCATGGCCGCATGGAGCCGGAGCGCCTGTTCTCGATGTGGATGGCCTCGCCCGACCACCGCCGCAACATGCTCGATCCGCGCTTTTCCCGCTACGGCCTTGCCCATGCCGGCGACGGCAACGGGCAGCGTTATTGGGCGCTGGTTCTGGCGCGGTAGACACGCTGTTCACACCCCGATTGCCGGCCGCCACTGGCGCGGGTCGCCCCGCGCGCTTAAGTCCGGCGCGACGCAACGGGATTTTTCACCATGGAACTCGGCCTCTACACCTTCGGCGATGTCGGCAAGGACCCGGTCACCGGCAGGATCGTCAGCCCGCAGGAGCGGCTGAACAACCTCGTCGAGGAGATCGAGCTGGCCGACCAGCTCGGCCTCGACGTCTTCGGGCTCGGCGAGCACCACCGCCCCGACTACGCGATCTCCGCGCCGGCCGTGGCGCTCGCGGCCGCCGCCACGCGCACGAACGCAATACGTCTCTCCAGCGCGGTGTCGGTGCTGTCGTCGGACGATCCGGTGCGCGTCTACCAGCAGTTCGCGACCCTCGACAATCTGACCGGCGGCCGGGCCGAGATCATGGCCGGGCGCGGCTCCTTCATCGAATCCTTCCCGCTGTTCGGCTATGCGCTCGATGATTACGACACGCTGTTCGCGGAAAAGCTCGACCTCCTGATCAAGCTCAACGAGGGCGAGCGGCTGACGTGGCCGGGCGGCCGGCACACGCCGAAGATCGACGATCGCGGCGTCTATCCGCGCCCGGTCAACGGCACGCTGCCGCTATGGATCGCCGTCGGCGGCACGCCGCAATCGGTCGGCCGCGCCGCCATGCTCGGCCTGCCGCTGGCGCTCGCCATCATCGGCGGCGAGCCGCACCGCTTCGCGCCCCTGTTCAACCTCTATCGCGAGGCGGCGAAGAAGTTCGGCCGCGATCCCGATGCGCTGAAGACCTCGATCAACGTCCACGGCTTCGTCGCCGGGACCAGCCAGGAAGCCATCGACACCGCGTTTGCGCCGCATACCGACGTGATGAACCGCATCGGCCGCGAGCGCGGCTGGGGCGCCTCGATCACCCGGGCCGAGTTCGAGGCCAGCGCCGCGCCGCGCGGCGCCAACTTCCTCGGCAGCCCGGCGCAGGTGGTCGACAAGATCCTCGCCAATCACGAGATCTTCGGTTTCGACCGCTTCGTGCTCCAGATGGCCATCGGCGTCATGGACCACGCCAAGCTGATGAAGGCGATCGAGCTTTACGGCACCAAGGTCGCGCCCGAGGTGCGCAAGGCGGTGGCTGCGAAAAAGGCCGCGTCGGCAGGCACATGACGCGCCGGCGCTCTGGCGCTTGGTGAAGAGGTCCCCGTGACCTATATCGGCGCGATGATACCGCTTTCCGTTCTCGATCTTTCGCCCGTGCCCGAGGGTTCCGACGTCTCGGTCTCGCTCTCCAACACGCTCGACCTCGCCCGCCATGCCGAGCGGCTCGGCTATCGCCGCTACTGGCTGGCCGAGCATCACAACATGCCGGGCATCGCCAGCGCCGCGACCGCCGTGGTCATCGCCCATGTCGCGGCCGGCACCTCCACCATCCGCGTCGGCGCAGGCGGCATCATGCTGCCCAACCACTCGCCGCTGATGGTGGCGGAAGCCTTCGGCACGCTGGAAGCGCTGCATCCCGGCCGCATCGACCTGGGGCTCGGCCGCGCGCCGGGCACGGACGGGCGCACGGCCTATGCGCTGCGCCGCAACATGAACGCCGACATCGATTCCTTCCCCAACGACGTGGTCGAGCTGCTCTCCTATTTCGAGCCGGAACAGCCGGGCCAGCCGGTGCGCGCCGTGCCCGGCGCGGGGCTGAAGGTGCCGGTGTGGATTCTCGGCTCCAGCCTCTACGGCGCGCAGCTCGCCGCCATGCTCGGCCTGCCTTACGCCTTCGCCTCGCATTTCGCCCCGGCCGAGATGGAGCGGGCGCTGGACGTCTATCGCAGCCGCTTCGAGCCGTCGCAATATCTCGACAAGCCCTATGCGATGCTGGGCGTCAACGTCGTCGCGGCCGAGACGGACGAGGAGGCGCGGCTGCTCTTCACCTCGCTCCAGCAGGCCTTCGTCAACCTGCGCACGGGCCGGCCGGGCAAGTTGCCGCCGCCGGTCGCGGGCTATGGCGAGACGCTGGAGCCGATGGCCCGCGCCATGCTGGCGCAGACGCTGTCGACGGCAATCGTCGGCTCGCCCGAGACGGTGAAGCGCGGCCTCGACGCCTTCGTCGCCCGCACCGGGGCCGACGAGCTGATGGTGGCGGCGCAGATCTTCGACCATGGCGCGCGCGTCCGCTCCTATGAAATACTGGCC
>DAOMOI010000005.1:0-24064 GCA_035444225.1 Aquamicrobium sp.
AAGGGCGCGAAGCGCCCACCGAGCCGGGATCCATTGGCCGCACCATCAAGCACGGCCCGGTCCTCACTCCGGCGCGCTTCAGCCCTCGCATCGCAAGCCTCGAACCCGGCCGTGCCTCTCAATAGGCCCCGGAGGTCCCGGATAGCCTCCGCTTCGCTTCGGCTTCCGGGATGACGGAGGAAGCGTTCCTGCCATATGCGATTGCCCTTCCTTGCTCGCGGGGAGAATTCGCGATAACCGGAGCGGGACACTCCACAAACGGGCGGCGCCTCGATGTTCAAGTCTTCTTCCTCCGTCCGCACCGGGCACGCGAGCCGGTATCTCCAGCAGCTGTGCAAGCATTTCGGCCACAAGATTCCGGTCGAGTTCACGCCGGAGAAGGGCGAATGCCGCTTTCCCTTCGGCATCGCGCGGCTGCGCGCAGACGGCGAGCGGCTGACGGTCGAGATCGAGGCCGCCGATGCCGACCACCGCGCCCGCGCGCAGGAGGTGATCGAGGTGCATCTCGTACGCTTCGCCTTCCGCGAGACGCTCGGGCCGATGGACTGGAGCGAGGACGGGACGCGGGAAGGCAATGAAAAAGGCGCGGGCTGAACCCCGCGCCTTTTTGTTGCCGGAACCCTGCCGCGTCAGAACTTCAGCGCGGTGTGGAAGGTGAAGGTGCGGCCCGGAGCATAGACCGGCTCGATGCCGCCGCGGGCGGAGCTGGCGGCATAGCCCGAACGTTCGTAATAGGTTTCGTTGAACAGGTTCTCGACGCCGAGGCGCACCGTCATGTTCTCGAAAGCGGGCGGTGTCCATTCCGCATAGGCGTTGACCACGGTGTAGGCCTTCTGCTCGTAGAACGCGCCGATGGCGTCGATCCTGCCGGCCCAGGCGACCGTCGCGCCGAGCTTGAGGTTGTAGTCGGGGATCTCGTGGTCGATGAACAGCGTCGCCATGTCGCCGATCGGCATGAAGGTTCCGCTGTTCGGCAGGATGTCGGCGCCGCCGGCCGTCACCTTGGCATGGGTGAAGGTGGCGCCGATGCGGGTGTCGTTCCAGCGGTAGCTGGCATTCACCGTCACGCCGCGCGACCGCTGCTCGTTGGGATCGTTGTGAAGGCTGCCGCCTTCATAGCTCGGCAGGTTCCTGATGCGGGTGTCGAAGAGAGTGATGCCGGCGTTCCAGTTGTCGCCGCCGAAATTGGCGCCCACCTTGTAGTTCTGGGCGCTGGCGGTATCGAAGGCCGGATCGGTGAAGAAGGCGTCGTTGCGGGCGTGAAGATAGGCGTAGTCGCGCAGCTGGTAGCCGAGCCACGTGCGCGACGCGCCGGCGAACACCTCGATATTGTCGTTGAAACGGTAGGCGAGGGTGGCGTTCAGGCTGCCGCCGCTGTCGGAGAAGCTGTTGCCGTCCCAGTCGACGAAGCGGTGCCCGTCATAGCGCGCGCCCGCCGAGACGTTGAAGCCGTTGTCGAACTCGAACCGGCCTTGCGTGAACGCGCCGATCTGCGTGGTGTCGAAGTCGCGATAGCGGCGGTCGTTGTTGCCGTAATTGTCGATCGAATAGTCGTGGCGGCCGAAATCGACGCCGGCGGTGATCTTGCCGTAGTCGAGGGTGAAGGTGTTCTGCACCTTGCCGCCCCACAGGCCTTCCTCGAGCGCCATGTTGCCGTTCGTCCGCGCCTCGTAGTTGGTGCGCCAGTAGTCGTTGCGGCTGTAGTAGAGCGTCGCTTCCGGATCCCACATGTCGGTGGGCGCGGTCGAGGTGTATTTCAGGTTGACCGCGTCGCGCGCCACTTCCAGCGGATGCACCGTGTCGCCGGGCAGGTCCATGTTCATCTTGATCAGGCGGTCGGCCTTGTCGCGGCTGCGCTCGTAGCCCAGCTCGAAGCGGTGGCCGTCGAACTCGTAGCCGAACTTGGCAAGGATGTTGCGCGCGGCCGGCTCGGTGCCGAGGATCTCGACGCCGTCGCCGTTCTTGTAGTTGTCGCCGCCGGCGCCGTGGCCCATCACGAACCAGTCGAAGCCCTCGTGGCGGCCGTAGCCGGCGGCGCTGCCGGAGACGCCGCGGCCGTTGCTGCCCCAGGACAGGCCGAAGCGGGCGCCGATGTCCTTGCCGTCTTCCAGCAGGTCGAGCGCGCCGACCGTCTCGTAGCGGATGGCGCCGGCCGCGGCGGCGAAGCCCGAATCGGCGGCGGCCGCGCCGGCCTCGACCTCGACGCGCTTGAGGAAGGCGGGGTCGATGACGTTGGAGCCGGTGTGATGCCAGCTCGTCGCCGTCTGCGGCACGCCGTCGACGGTGACGGCGAGGTTGGACTGCTCCATGCCGAGCACGTGGATGCGCTTCGACGGGCCGCCGCCGCCCGAAACCGTGACCGAGGATTCGCGCGAGAACAGCTCGGAGACGTCGGCCGGCTTCAGCGTCTCGATGTCCTCCTCGGTGACGACGGTGCCGCCGGTCGCCTCGACATTGTCCTTGCCCTGGCTGATGACGGTGATGGTGCCGAGGGTGGTTTCCTGCGTGGCGCCGTCCGCTTCCTGCGCGTGGAGCGCGGCGGCGGTTGCGATGAGGGAGACGCCGGCGAGCGGCAGCATGCGCGTGAGTTTCATCGGCCAGTCCAGTCTGTTTGCGGCGGCCGGCCGGGGAGAAGCGGCCAGCCAGCCGGGGATCGTTGCATGAGGGTTGTCGGGTGCACCGCCCGCGGGCGGGGGTCGGTCATTGCGGCGGTTTCGGTCCCCGTCGCCGCGGACCGGAGCGCGCTGGACGTTTGAGACGGTGGGAATTCATCTTGGCTACGCCCCCGGGCACGCTCGTTCTTCGCCGTCGTCCCCATCCCGGCGGCAGGCTTGTCACCTGCCCGGACAGAGACTAAACATGACTAACGAAGTCATGTATATGGCCGGCACGCCGGACCGTCGAGGCATAAGGATTTGTCGCAAATGGCAAATTCTTACGCGCGGGCGGCACCGGGCCGCGTCGGACGGCGGCAGGGTCGTTTCATGCAGTACACGGCAGATGAATTGTTCGTCGGCGCGGTCACCGGCGCGCCCAACTGCACCACCGACTTGGGCGAGCAGGAAATCTGGCCGAAATTCATGCTCATGGTGATGCTGCAAGGCGCGCAGAGCTTTTCCATCGACGGCTCGCCGTTCCACCTCGATGCCGGCCCGGCGGAAGCGCCGGCGCCGCTGGTGTTCATGCTGAACGTCGCGCGCTACAGCCGGCTGCGCTTCTTCGGCGAGAGCGAGGTGCCGCTGCACAAGGTGATGATCGCGGCGCCCCTGCCATGGTTGAAGCGCCTGCTGGAGGCGCAGGACGACATGCCGGTTCCGGCGCTGCGCAGCTTCTTCAGCGAGCACCTCGCGCACTTCTCGTTCGCGCCGGGCCAGCACATCCTCCAGCTCGCCCACAAGATCATCAACCCGCCGCCGCTGCTGGAGGGCGAGCTGGGCGCGCTCTATCTGCGGGCGCAGGGCCTCGACATCATGTGGCAGTCATGCCTGACTATGGTGGCGGAAAGGGAAGGGCGGCCGCAGGCGCCGTCACTGATGACGCTGCGCAACTGCGAGCGGGTGCGCGACTACATCACCGCCAATCTCGACCGCGAGCTGACCATCGCCATGATCGCGCGCGAGGCCGGGGCCAGCGTCTCCACCGTCCAGCGTCATTTCAAGGAGCATTTCGGCATCACCATCTTCGACTTCATAAGGCAGGAGCGGCTGGAAGCGGCGCGCGCGGCGCTGGCCAGCGAGGGCATCCCGGTTGCACATGCCGCACATCTGGCCGGCTACAACAACATCTCGAGCTTCACCACCGCGTTCCGCAAGGCCTTCGGCGTGACGCCGAGCCGGGTGCGGGTGTGAGGCCGCCCTCCATTCCGCTTCTCTTGTGACAACTGGTCGCGGGGCGCCGGCGCGCCATCGCGATTGAAGCTGACAATCTGCAAGGATCGAATCCCCGCCATCGCCCACAGTCGCCTCCACTGGTTCCAACCCTTCGGAGGTATCATGACGCACCGAACCAAATTACCCACCTTTGCCTACCTGGCGGGGACGGCAGCGCTGGCGCTGGTGCTCCATGCCGCGCCGTCCTTGGCCAAGGAGCCGCAGGCCCAGGCCGGCGGCATGGCGACGCCGGCCCAGCTCGGCGTCGAGATTCCGGGCGTCGATTCCAACGACCCGATCATGTCCCGGGAAGAGTTCGACGCCGGGACCAAGATCTATTTCGAGCGTTGCGCCGGCTGCCACGGCGTGCTGCGCAAGGGCGCGACCGGCAAGGCGCTGACCACCGACCTGACGCACGAGCTCGGCTTCGACCATCTGCACACCTTCATCACCTACGGCTCGGCGGCCGGCATGCCCAATTGGGGCACGTCGGGCGAACTGACCGAGGACGAGATCGTCATGATGGCGAAGTACCTGATGATCGAGCCGCCGGCGCCGCCCGAATGGGGCATGCCCGAGATGAAGGAATCGTGGCAGGTGCTGGTCAAGCCGGAGGATCGGCCGAAGGAGAAGATGAACGACATCGACATCGACAACCTGATGTCGGTGACGCTGCGCGATTCCGGCCAGATCGCGCTGATCGACGGCGGCACCTACGAGATCAGGGCGGTGATCGACACCGGCTATGCCGTCCACATCAGCCGCATCTCGGCCTCGGGGCGCTATCTGTTCGTCATCGGGCGCGACGGCCTCGTCAACATGATCGACATGTGGATGGAGACGCCGGCCAACGTCGCCCAGATCAAGATCGGCATCGAGGCCCGCTCGGTCGAGACGTCGAAATTCGCCGGCTACGAGGACAGGTACGCCATCGCCGGCGGCTACTGGCCGCCCCAATACGTCATCATGGACGGCGAGACGCTGGAGCCGCTGAAGATCGTCTCCACCCGCGGCAACGTCTATGACGAGCAGGTCTACCACCCCGAGCCGCGCGTCGCCTCGATCGTGTCGTCGCACAACAACCCGGAGTTCATCGTCAACGTCAAGGAGACGGGCAAGATCCTGTTCGTCGACTACACCGACCTGAAGAACCTGAAGACGGTCGAGGTCGAGGCGGAGCGGTTCCTGCACGATGGCGGGTTCGACAGCACCAAGCGCTACTTCCTGGTCGCGGCCAACCAGCGCGGCAAGATCGCCGTGGTCGACACGCAGGAGGACAAGCTGACGGCGCTGGTCGAGACCGGCGGCCAGATCCCGCATCCGGGACGCGGCGCGAACTTCACGCATCCGGTCTACGGGCCGGTGTGGGCGACCTCGCATCTGGGCGACGAGTCGGTGGCGCTGATCGGCACCGATCCGGTCGGCAATGCCGACCATGCCTGGAAGGTCGTCGACACCTTCCCGGCGCTCGGCGGCGGCTCGCTGTTCATCAAGACGCATCCGAACTCGAAGCATCTCTACGTCGATGCGACCTTCAACCCGGAAGCCGAGATCTCGGCCGGGGTGGCGGTGTTCGAGATCGACAAGATGGGCGGCAACCCGGATGAGGACCCCGCGTTCATCACCCTGCCGATCGTCGAATGGGCCGGCATCACCGAAGGCCAGCCGCGCGTGGTGCAGCCCGAGTTCAACAAGGAAGGCACCGAGGTCTGGTTCTCGGTGTGGAACGCCAAGGACAAGGAAAGCGCCATCGTCGTCGTCGACGACAAGACGCTGGAGCTGAAGAAGGTGATCAAGGACAAGGGCCTGATCACGCCGACCGGCAAGTTCAACGTCCTGAACACGCAGAAGGACATCTACTGATCGTCCCCGAAAAAGGGGGCGGGCGTTCGCGCCCGCTCCCGCACTCCCCCACGACAGCACCCCGGCAGGAAACGATGAGCCCGAAGCTGCAAGGAAAACCGGGAAACCGCCCCGCCGGTCGCAGATGGCGGCGTCTTCGCACCCGTCATCCCGGAAGCCGGAGCGAAGCGGAGGCTATCCGGGACCCATTGAGCGGCACGGCCGGGTTCCGGGCTTGCGATGAGGGTTCTGAAGCGCGCCAGCGCGAGGACCGGGCCGCGCCCGACGATTCCACGGCCAATGGATCCCGGCTCGGCGGCCGCTTCGTGCCCTTGGCCGGGATGACGCGCGGCAGGCGCGCGCGGTCTCGCAAGCCGCGACTTGCATCGGTCTCCCTTTCCCTCGTTCTCCTCGCGGGCGGCGCGCAGGCGCAGGACGGCGGGGCGACATGGCTCGACACCATCGCCGTCGTCGGCACCCGCACCGAGACCCCGGTGCAGGACAACCCGGCTTCCGTCACCGTCCTCGGCGAGGAGGAGATGGAGAGGAAGGCCCCCGAGAGCATCGCCGAGATGCTGCGCGACGTGCCGGGCGTCGAGGTGGTGGATTCGTCCGCCCCCGGCATGAAGCGGCTTTCCATCCGCGGCGAATCCTCGCGCCGCATCACCATCCTGATCGACGGGCAGGAGGTCACCGATCATTCCGACTACGGCACGCCGATCCTGATCGACCCGTCCAACGTCGAGCGCATCGAGGTGCTGCGCGGCCCGGCCTCGGTGCTGCACGGGGCCAAGGCCATCGGCGGCGTCGTCAACATCATCACCAGGCGCGGCGCGGCGAAGCCCGTTCAGGCCGAGATCGGCGGCGCGTACTATTCGGGCACCGATGGCTGGCAGGGCTGGGGCGCGGTTTCCGGCACGGTCGGCGATTTCGACTATCGCCTCTCGGGCAGCCTCGACGACCATGGCGACCGCCGCGTACCGGAGGGGCGATATTCGGCGACCGGCCGGCTCGACGGCACCGCGTTCGGCAACGATAACATCGCCGCCCATCTCGGCTACACCTTCGGCGAGGCGAACAACCACTATGTCGCGCTGAAGGCGATGCAGCACCGCATGGCGGCCGAAAGCTGGACCGACCCCGAGACGCTCGGCCCGGGGGTCCGCGATTT
The DNA here is from genome assembly GCA_035444225.1 of Aquamicrobium sp. Classification (GTDB taxonomy): domain Bacteria; phylum Pseudomonadota; class Alphaproteobacteria; order Rhizobiales; family Rhizobiaceae; genus Aerobium. The sequence continues at coordinate 6,883 of DAOMOI010000005.1, forward strand.
CCGGATCGACCTGCCGAAGCGCGACCTGCGCAAGGTCGGGCTCTCCTATGACGGCACCGATCTCGGCGAGGTGGTGCGCAAGATCCATGTCGACGGCTACTACCAGACGGTCGACCGGCTGTTCACCAACGAGGCGATCATGGTGCCGCCCGTCCCCGGCATCCGCACGGTGTCCGAGGACGTGAACACGAACTGGGGCGGCACGGCGCAGGTCGATCTCCAGCTCCACCCCGACCACTACACCATCGTCGGGCTGCACTATCTTGACGACGCGCTTTCCGCCAGCAAGGCCACGACCACGACGCCGCCCGGCATCACGCCGACGCCGACCACCGACGACGCCTCGATCCGCACCATCTCGGCCTTCGCCCAGAACGAGTGGTCCTTCGCCGACGATTTCACGCTGACGACGGGCGCGCGCTACTACCACACCCGCACCGACCTTGCCCGGACGAACGACCCCAACCGCGCCGGCTACAAGGGGCGCAGCGACGGCCGCTTCGTCACCTCGGCCGGGTTGACCTATGCCGGCATCGAGAACACGACGCTCAGGGCGCTCTATTCGGAAGGCTACATCACGCCGACGCTGTTCCAGCTCTTCACCGATTCGACGGCGAGCAACCGGCTGATCTACGGCAACCCGGACCTGAAGCCGGAGACCTCGCGCAATGTCGAGATCGGCGCCCGCTACGATTCCGGCGGGCTGGTGCTCGACGCCGCCGCCTTCTACAGCGATGCGCGGGACTATATCGCGCGGGCCCCGTGCACGCCCGCCCGCGGCTGCCCGACCTATGGCCGGCCGACGCTGGAGAAGCGCATCTACGCCAATGCCGACGGCGCGCGGACCTACGGCCTCGAGCTGGCGGCGGAATATACGCTGCCCGGCACCCGGCTCACGCCCTATGTCACCGGCGCGTGGATGCGGCGCGAGCTGACGTTCGGCACATGGTCGACCTATCACAGCGACACGCCGGCGCTTTCGGGCCGCATGGGCCTGCGCTGGGAGGGCGAGATCGCGGGCGCCGCCGTGTGGAGCGACCTTTACCTGCGCGCCGCGAGCGGGGTCTCCGAGATCGAGGACGAGGGCGGCCCGCTGCGCCGGCTGCCCGGCTACGCCACGCTCAACCTCGCCTTCGGCGGCACGCTCGGCCCCGACGACCGCTTCCGCTTCGGCGTCGCCTTCAACAACATCCTGAACAAGGAATACCGCTCGTCCTTCGACGAGGTGCCGGGAACGGGGCGCAGCGTCGAGCTGTCGCTGCGGATGATGTTCTGAGGCTACAGCGCCGCCCGTGTCATCCCGGCCAAGGGCGCGAAGCGCCCGCCGAGCCGGGACCCATTGGCTGCAGGATCGTCGAGCACGGCCCGGTCCTCGCCCCGGCGCGCTTCAGCACCCGCAGCACAAGCCTTGAACCCGGCCGTGCTGCTCAATGGGTCCCGGCTCTCCCTCGCTTCGCTCGGTCGGCCGGGATGACGAGGGTGCGAACTCTACTTGATCAGCGCGGCCGCTGACCGGAACTGCGGGTGGAGCGCGGTTTGGAGCCATTCGAAGACGACCATCTCGGTGGTGACGGCCTCCGCGCCGTGGCGCTCCATGCGCCGCAGCGCCGCCTCCCTGTTCGCGGGTGCGCGCGAACCGATGGCGTCGGCCGCGACATAGACGTCGCGCCCGGCCGCGCGCAGGCCCAGCACCGTCTGCAGCACGCAGACATGCGCCTCGCAGCCGGCGACGACGACATGGGCGTCGGCGGGGATGCGGTCGAGGAAGCCGGCTTCGCGGCAGACGTCGAAGGACTGCTTCTCGACCAGCCGGCCGGGCTCGACGGCGATCGCGTCCACGGTCGGGCCGAGGCCCTTCGGGTTCTGCTCGGTGAACAGGCGCGGCACCCCGATCAGCTTCGTCGCCTCGATCAGCCGGCCGGCATTGCGGATGACGCTCTCGCCGTCGTGGATCGCCGGCATCAGCCGCGTCTGGATGTCGATGACGAGAAGCAGCGAGCGCTGCGGGTCGATGGTCGGCATGGCGCTATCCCTTCGCAAGCCGGTCGATCCTGTCACCGACATAGGCTTCCATCAAGTCCGGCGCCGAGGCGCCGAACATGCGGATGCGGCCGGTGTGGAGCAGGAGAAGGAGTCCGGCCGCATGGGCGAAGCAATCGACCATCAGGAGGTTGGCGCGCTCCTGCGGCGCGCCGAGCGCGATCGCGGCCTGCGCGATCGGGCGCAGCGCGGCCTCGAGCGCGGCGTTCAATCTCATGTCGCGCGCGTGGCCCAGCCCCGCCGGCTTCATCCCGCCGCGGAAGAGGTAGAAGCCGAGGTCGAGGTCGCGCGGGTTCTCGGCATAGAAGGCGAAGAACGCCATCGCCGCCGCCATCAGCCTCTGCCGGGGCGTTTCCGTTTGCGCCACCGCGCGGTCCACGGCCGCGCCGAGCGATTGCAGCGAGGCGTGCAGGACCTCGGCATACATCGCCTCCTTGGACTCGAAATGGAAATAGAGCGCGGCCGGCGTGTAGCCGGCCCGCACCGCGATCGCGCGCAGGCTGGCGCCGTCGAGGCCCTCCTCGGCGAAGACCTGCCTTGCGGCATCGAGGATCAGCGCCCGCTTGTCCGCTCCCGCCGCCTCGCGCCGGCGCTGTCGTGCTGCCGCCATGGCTTCCCCGGGCTCCCTTGACATCAATTCTAACACCGTTCAATTTAACACTGTTCGACAATACGGACAACTAGGGAGGAACGCCGCCATGCTGATGTCGGCCGCCGAGTACCGGGAATCGCTGCGCGCCTACAACCCGCGCGTCTTCATCAACGGAAGCGCCGTCGACAGCGTCGCCGACGAGCCGCTGCTGGCGCCCGGCATCGCCGGGGTCGGCGTGACCTATGATTTCGCGCTTCAGCCGGAGCACGCGCCGATCATGACCGCGCGGCAGGGCACCTCCGGCAAGACCGTCAACCGGATGCTGCACATCAACGAGACGGCGCAGGACCTGCTGTTCAAGCTCGAGGCGGTGCGGCTGGTGTGCAAGACCTCCGGCTGCGCCCAGCGTTACCTGACGCACGACGCGCTCAACGGCATCTTTCAATCGACGAAGCTGACGGACGACCGCCACGGCACGGATTACAGCCAGCGTTTCCTCGCCTATCTCCACGACGTCCAGGACCGCGACCTGACGCTTGGCGTCGCCATGACCGACGCCAAGGGCGACCGCTCGCTGCGCCCCGGCAAGCAGGTGAATGCCGACGTCTACGTCCACATCAAGGAGCGCCGCGCCGACGGCATCGTCATCCGCGGCACCAAGGCCATCGTCACCGGCGCGCCCTACATGCATGAGTTCCTCGTCATGCCGTGCCGGACGCATACGCCGGAAGACAGCGCCTTCGCCGTCTGCTGCGCCGTGCCGTGCGACGCGCCCGGCGTCACCATCGTCGCGCGGCCGGCGGGGCGGCCGGGCGAGTCGGCGGCCAAGTTCTCGGCCAAATACGGCCAGTCGGTCGGCGTGGTCATCTTCGACGACGTGTTCGTGCCGCACGACCGCGTCTTCCTCGCCGGCGAGACGGAGGAGGGCGGCTTCCTCACCACCTCCTACGCGACGCACCACCGCCATTCCTGCATCGGCGCGCGCGCAGGCTTCGGCGACCTGCTCATCGGCGCGGGCGCGCTGATGACCGAGGCGAACGGCCTCGACGCGGAGCGTCACGGCCATATCCGCGAAGCGATGGTCGAGCTGATCACCATCACCGAAGGCTTCTATGCCTGCGGCGTCGCCTCGTCGGTCTATTGCACGAAGGACCCCGCCGGCTCGGTGATGCCCGACGCCGTCTTCTCCAACATCGGCAAGCTGCTGCTGGCGACCAAGATCTACGACATGCACCGCTTGGCCCACTATGTCTCGGGCGGGCTGATCGTCGCCCTGCCGGGCCCCGACGAGGACCACAACCCGGAGACCAGGGCCTCGCTCGCCGCGGTCATGGGCGGGCGGCCGGACATTCCGGCCGAGCAACGCGCCGAGGTGGCGCGCTTCATCGAGGACCTGACGGTGTCGAACCAGGCCGGCTGGTATTCGGTGATCTCGCTGCATGGCGGCGGCTCGCCCGAGGCGATGAAGCGCGAGATCTGGCGCAACTATCCGGTGGCGGAGAAGGTCGAGCTGGTCGAGGGCCTGCTCGACCGCGGCATCCTCGCCGACGGCCGGCGCGTCTCGAAGCAGCCGGGCCGCTGCTGCGACACCGGATGCCAGGTGCCCGAGCCGCCCCGGAAGGCTTCGCTGGAAACGACCGGCTAGCCAGCACCCGCGGTGCGAACCTTGAACCCGGCCGCGCCGCTCAATGGGTCCCGGATAGCCTCCGCTTGCGCTCCGGCTTCCGGGATGACGGGGGGCGTATAGGCTCGACCTCTCCACCGTCATCCCGGCCGAGCGCAGCGAGAGCCGGGACCCATTGAGCGGCGCGGCCGGGTTCCGGGCTCGCGCCCGTCACCCGGTTACGCACGATGCGCCGTGCCTCAGAACTGCGCCCGCAGGCCGAAGGCGATGTGGCGGCCGCGCAGCGGCGCCTGCGACTTGATGAACGAGGTGTGGTTCAGCGCCGTCTCGTTCAACAGGTTGGTGCCGCGCACATAGAGCTGGCTCTTGAACGGTCCTGCGTCGAAATCGTAGGCGATCGAGGCGTTGACCATGTTGTAGCCCGGCGTATCGGTCTCGAAATCGGCGATCTTCTCCTGCTCGAAGACGCGGTAATATTCGAGGCTCGCCGACCACCGCTCATAGGAGAAGTCGGCGCGCACGCCGAGCCGCGCCGCCGGGATGCGCGGCAGGCTGGAACCGTCGTCGAACCGGGCGACGACATAGTCGCCGAACACCGTTCCCGCCAGATAGGGCGTGAACTCGTGGCGGACGCTGCCTTCGACGCCGGTGAAGGACGCGTCCCGCTGCGCGTACCGGATCAGCCGGAAATCCTCGTGCTGGTCCAGCGTCTGCGCATAGATGTAGCCGTCATAGTCGTAGTGGTAGACGCTGGCCGAGAAGGTGGTCGGCCCTTCGGTCTTGCGCAGGCCGAACTCGATCGAATGCGCGGTCTCTTCCTTCAGGCTCGCATCGCCCAGCTCCCACGTATTGGTCGCGAAATGGATGCCGTCGGCGTAAAGCTCCTGCACATGCGGCGCGCGCTGCGAGCGGGCGACCGACAGCGAGGCGGTGTAGCCCGGCATGAAGTCCCAGTGCGCGGCGGCCGAGATCGAGAACGGGTCGTGGCTGGTGTCCGGCCGCCCTTGCGCCTCCGTGCGCTGCCATTCCTGGCGCAGCGCGCCCTCGAAGCGCCAGTCGCCATGGCGGTATTCCTCCATCAGGAAGATGGCGCCGTTGCGGGTGTTGCTCTGGGGGATGAAGCCTTCCTCGCCCTCGGCGACGAAGTCGTTGTCGGCGAACTGCACGCCCACCACCCCGTGCAGGCCGAGGATCGGCGCGTGCTGAAGCTCGGTGCGCATGTCGTAGCCCTCGTTGCGGAAGGTCGTCGCCGGCTCGCCACCCTCGATCTCGTCGTGGCGGTAATTTGTGTAGCCGCCGCGGAAACGCAGCCGCTCGATGCCGTCGACCGGGTCGTTCCACTCGCCGCGCAGGTCGAGGCGGCGGCTCAGCATGTCGACCTCGGGGACGCCGGCATGGTCGTGATCGTGATCATGGTCGTGACCCTCGCCGCCATGGTCGTGGCCGCCGCAATGCAGGCTCGACCCGTGCGGGTGGCAGTCCTCGTAGTCGTGGCTGTGGCCGGGCAGGCCGTAGCGGGCGCGCCGCTCGGTATAGGCGAGGCCGATATAGCCGTCGGTGCCGATCCACGAGCCGCCCGCCGACACGGTGCTGGAGCGGTTGTAGGAGCCCGGCAGCCGCGTGAAGCCCGCCGCCTCCTCCCCGTGGTCATGATCGTGATCGTGATCATGGTCGTGGTCGTGATCATGATCGTCGTGGCCGCCATGCGAGGGGACGACGTAGTAGGGCACACGATAGTCGTCCACGTCGCGCAGCGCGCCCTCGAAGCGGAAGGCGAAATTGCCGGCGCCGACCGTGACGCCGCCGGCGCCGCTCAGCTCGCGGTCGCCCCAGCCGCCGCGCAGGTCGAGCGCGCCCTCGACGCCGTTCTCCGGCATCCGGGTCGGGATCTTGCTGTCGAGCAGGTTGACCGCGCCGCCGATGGCGCCGCCGCCATAGATCAGGGCGCTGGGGCCGCGCAGGATCTCGACCCCGTCGATCAGCATCGGCTCGACCGGAATCGCATGGTCGGGCGACACCTCCGAGGCGTCGAACAGGCCGGCCCCGTCGCTCAGCACCTTGACGCGCGGCGCGGTCTGGCCGCGGATGACCGGCCGGCTGGCGCCGCCGCCGAACGTGTCGGAGTTGATGCCGGGGATGCCGGAGAGCGTCTCGCCCAGCGTCGTCTCGCGCCGCTTTGCCAGCTCCTCGCCGCCGAGGATCACCACGCCGGCGGTCAGGTCGTTCGCCGACCGCCCGAGCGGGTCGGAGATGACGACGATGGGGGAGAGCACGGTGGCGCCTGCCGTATCGGCGGGCTGCGCCTCCTGCGCGCGGGCGCTCGACATCAGGGCGATCGCGCTGACCGCGGACCACAGGACGATTCTGGATTGCATGGGACCCCTCACTAAGGCTACGCTGAAAGTTGCGTTTTGTTATACCGTAACATTTGTCGAGACAAGGGGGTTTCTCCATGCTTCCGGTTTTTACCGCGCGGCGCCGGCGCGCGCTCCGAACGATTTCCGCGCCGGCCGCGCCCGCCCGTCGCCACGGCGGCCTTGTCCGGTCATGAGGCCGGACGCGATGTCGGCGCCGCCGGCGCGGCGCAGCGCGCCGCTCTCCGCCCTGTTCCGCCATATCGAGCGGCTTCACGCCGGCGCCGGCTGGGGCGACTTCCTCGACGCGGGCACCGGCGTCAATTCCGCGCTGTGGAGCACGGCCCTGCCGACGGCGCGGTGGGTCGGCGTGACCGGGGCGGAGAGCCACGGCCGGCAGGTCATGGACCGGGCCGGCGCGCGGCTGCGGACGCAGGACCGGCTTGTGGTCGGCAACTGGGCCGATCCGCTGCTGCTGAAGGGCGAGGTCTTCGACACCGTGCTCGCCGACTACCTGCTCGGCGCGGTCGAGGGTTTCTCGCCTTACTTCCAGCCTCGCCTGTTCCAGCGGCTGCGGTCCCATGTCGGCCGCCGTCTCTACGTGGTCGGCCTCGACCCCTATATCGTCGGCGACGCGCCGGACGCGGCCGCGCGCATCGTCAGGGAGATCGGGCGCATCCGCGACGCCTGCCTGCTTCTGGCCGATGAGACCCCCTATCGCGAATATCCGGCGGAATGGGCGATCGACGCCTTGCAGGGCGCGGGCTTCACCGTCACCCATGCTAGGCGCTTTCCCAACCGCTACCGTGAGAAATGGGTGCATGGGCAGCTCGACATGGCGTTGCGGCGCCTGCCCAAAATTGCCGACCGCGATCTCGCCGCCGGGCTGCGGACGCGGATCGAGGCGTTGCGGGCGCGCGGCGTCGCCCTGTGCCGCGCCGAAGACGGCCTGCGCCACGGCGCCGACTACGTCATCGCCTGCACGGTGGAGCCGACGGTCCGGGGTTGACGGCCGGCCGGATAAGGTCGATCCCGCACGGGTGCTTCACGGACGCGGAAGGCGAAAAGTGATCAAGCGGCTGATCCTGACGGCGCTGGCCTGCTGCGTTGCCGCGGGCGGCGGCTGGCTGCTTCACCGGCATCTGGCGCGGACGCAGGAAACGACCTTCCTGCGCTGGCAGGACCCGGCCGTGGTCGCGCGCGGGGAGGGGCTCTATCGCGCCCATTGCGCCCGCTGCCACGGCGTGCCCGGCACCGAAGAGCGCGCCGCCGCCGGCCATGAGGCGACGCCCCACGACGCCGGTGGCCATACGTGGGAGCATCCCGACTACGCGCTGTTCCAGCTCGTCCGCGACGGCGTCGCCGTGGCCAATTGCGTGCCCGTCGATCCCGAGCAAATGCCGAGGTTCAAGGGGACCCTGACCGACGCCGACCTCGTCGCCGTCCTCTCCTTCATCAAGTCGACATGGCCCGCCGAGCTGCGCGCCAGCCACGACCGGGTCAACGTGATGTACGGGCCCTACAACCGCGCCGTCGGCGAGCTGATCGGCGCAGGCGGCGGCTGACGGATCGCCGGGGCCAGGCCTTCCGGCGCTACCAGCCGCAGGCGGCGAGGAAGCGGCGCACCGTGCCGGCCATGCCGAACTCCAGCGCGTCGGCGGTGAGGCCGTGGCCGATCGAGACCTCGTCGAGAAAGGGAACGGCTCGGGCCAGCGCCGGCAGGTTGGCGACGGTCAGGTCGTGGCCGGCATTGACGCCGAGCCCCTGCGCGGCGGCCGCCCGCGCCGCTTCCGCCAGCCGCTCCAGCGCGGCGTCGCCGTGGCAGCCGCCATAGGGGCCGGTGTAAAGCTCGATCCTGTCGGCGCCCGTCGCCCGCGCCGCCGCCATGCCGGCGGGGTCGGGATTGGCGAACAGCGACACCCGCATCCCGCCCTTCTTCAGCCGCTTCACCACGGGTTCGAGCAGGTCGAACTGCGCCTCGAAATCCCAGCCATGGTCCGAGGTCGGCTGCGCCGGGTCGTCCGGCACCAGCGTCACCTGGTCGGGCTGGTTCTCCTCGACCAGCGCGAGGAAGCCGTCATCGGGGAAACCCTCGATGTTGAACTCGGCCTTCGGGAACTCGTCGTCGATCAGCGCGCGCAGGACCGGCAGGTCGGCGCGGCGCGTGTGGCGCTCGTCGGGGCGGGGATGCACGGTCAGCCCGTGCGCGCCGGCCGAAAGCGCGATGCGCCCGAGATGCGCCACGTCCGGCCAGGGCAGGTCGCGGCGGTTGCGTAGCAGGGCGACGGCGTTGAGGTTGACGGAGAGTTTTGCAGGCATTGTGTGTAGCGCATAGCGAATAGGGAGTAGCGAATAGGGAGTAGTGGGTGCGGAGCATGACGGCAACCGCCAATCGCCGGCAAAGGCTGGGCCATGAGCCCTATTCGCTACTCCCTATTCGCTATTCGCTCCCCAGCATCCAGCCGATCAGCATCGGCCACAGCGTCGCCGAAAAGCGCGAGCGGAAGAAGCCGAGATGGCCGATCGGGCCGTCGCCGCCCTCCTGCGGCGTGATCCATCGCTCCTCGATTTGCGCATTGGGGTGGCGCGCGAGGAAGTGGGCGACCGCGCGAGGCGTCGCCCAGGGGTCGTCGGTCAGGCCGATGGCGAGGATCGGCAGCCGCACCGCCTCGAAGCGGGCGGTTTCCGGCAAGTCCGGATCGTCGAAGAAGAAGTTCGGCATCCGGCACCAGCGCGCCCAGTCGCGGAAGCACGAGCCGGGGATGGGCTCGCCGATGCCGAGCCAGCGCGGCGTGTCGCGGAACAGGAACGACAGCGGCACGCCGAGGAGGTTCATCCGCGCCCATGCGAGGCGGTCGTCGAGCAGGCCGGTATAGCCCGACATGGCGGCGACCATGGCATAGCGCGCGAAGCGGTCGGCCGCGCCGGAAAGGCCGAGCGCGTGGCCGCCGAAGGACTGGCCGACGCCGACGACCGGGTGGCCCGGCGCCACCGCCTCCAGCGCCGCGAGCGCGGCGGGAAAGTCGTGAAGCGCCCAGTCCTTGTAGTCGATGCGCCGCCGCCATCCGTCCGGCCGGGGCGAGCGGCCGGTGCCGCGGTAGTCGTAGGTGAGGACGGCGCGCGCCCCTGCAGCGACGAGCGCGCGGGAGAAGCCGGCATAAAGCCGCTGCGGCGTCGCCGTCGCCGACGAGACCAGCACCATCGGCCCGCCGCCCTCATGTCCCGGTTCGCCCTCGAACAGCGTGCCGCCGAGCGGAAACCCGTCGGCCGCGACGAAGGGCAGGGCGCTTTCGCGCACGGGTGCGGGCCGGCCGCCGGCTTCCGCTTTCCGGGCTGGAGGCTGTGGAGAACGCCGCGCCGGGGATTGCTGCGGCGATTGTTCCGGCGGCCGGCCGGAGGGCCGCGCGGGAGATGCTCCCGAGGGCGGCCTCGTCGGGTCCGCCGGTGCGTGCGTCTGTCGGGTCTTCGGCATGTTCCTGTCCTTCCCGCGCCCGCCCGCCCGCCCGCCGACCTGCCTGTCCGCAGGTTAGCATTGACGTTTACGTCAATGTCAAGGTGCGGAGTAGGACATGTAAGGGCGGATATGGGAAGCCCGCCGCCCGCCGGCCTTTGAAGTCTCCCGCCGCCGTGCTATATCTTCGACGAGAAGGAGGTGAGGCACGCTTCCTTTTCGGGAGGGACCGGCCCGAAGGCCGATACCCTTGTTTATCGGCTGATCGTCAGTGTCAGGCGCCAACCGAACAGTCTGCCGACAACCGTAACCCGAAATCTCACATGCCTCACCTCCTTTCGTTTTGCCGGACATATCCGGCGGGGCTATTGTCGCCGTGCGCGCGAAGCCGCACAAGCCGGCGTTGGTGGTGTTCGCTAAAGCCTGTCGCGTCTTATGAGCATCATCGGCATCGCTCGTGCCGCCCCTCATCCCCCTGCCGGGACCTTCTCCCCGTGAACGGAGAGAAGAAGGCTTCATCGCCGCTTTCGCCAATCGACAACGTGGCAGAAATGGCGTCGAAAGTGCGGCGACAACTGGTATGTCGTTATGGAGACAAACTGCGGTTGGGAAGAAGAGCACGGGCTGATGCTGGTCTGGCGCAACGGCACTACGCTCACCAAGGTCGGCGGCTATGACGGGCATCTCACCAACAGGAGTGCCTATGACGATGACGATGACAGGCTGATCGACGTCGTTTATTCGGCGTCGAACCCAGAATACACAACGCGCCTAGCCTGACATCGCATCCATCCTGCTGTCGCGAAACCCCTGAAACCCGCTATGTTGCATGTTCCGGAAATTTTGCGACAAGCAGGAGCGGAAGAGCGAATGCCGCTTATAGTCGAGATCACTCCCGCCATTTCGGAAGAAATGGTTTCTACAGCTACACAGCTTAAGCACGCACTTAAAAAATACGCTGAAGAAGCACGTGCCCAGGATCGGTTGTGGTTGATCAGGCTGGTTACATTCTCGGGCGATGCTCTGCATATCGTCGTTGGTGGGTCAGAATCGATACTATGGTATGAACCGAACGACGATTTGGGCGGGGGCGCAACCAGTCGCGGAAATTTGCATGACAGCGACTACAGGCTGATCTTCTATGCTGATCGGGTGCATCATACGGAGCTTCCCGGCGAAATGGTCATTCCCATGCAGGATGCAGAACGCGCCGCGTTGGAGTTCCTAACAACGGAAAAACGGCCGGAGAATGTTCGTTGGGCCTTTTAGTGCGCATGTCGCGCAATTCCTGAAACCTGGAGCACTTCCCCGAGGGCCGGATTTTCCGGCCCTTTTCGTGTCGCGTGTCTTTGCCGCAAGCGGCAGGACACTTGCGACATGATCTGCAACACGGGAAGCCGCGACCGGCGGCCGGATGAGGGGCGGCGCTGCGGTCGAGACGGGGCGGCGTCAGCGCACCACGGTCAGCCGCTCGGCGGCGCGGGTGATGGCGGTGTAGAGCCAGCGCTGGCGCGTGTCCTTGAAGGCGAAGCTCTCGTCGAACAGCACCACCTCGTCCCATTGCGACCCTTGAGCCTTGTGGACGGTCAGCGCATAGCCGTAGTCGAAATCGTCGAAACGCTTCTTCTGCTGCCACGGAATGTAGGCTTCCGGGTTCTCGAAGGCGGCCTTCAGCAGCTTGATCTTGGCGACGCCGCGGTCGGGGTCGTCCTCCTCCGGCGAGACGAGCAGGTTGATGCCCGGCTTCACCGTCTCGCGCGAAGACGTCATCACCTTCCACAGCGAGCCGTTGAGCAGGCCCTTGGCCGGGTCGTTCCTCAGGCATACCAGCTTGTCGCCGGCCTGCGGATAGGCGGCGTCGAAGCCCTTCAGCTCGCGCAGGCGCTGGTTGTAGCGCCGCCTGGTGCGGTTGGTGCCGACCAGCACCTGGTCGGCGGCCAGCACCAGATCCTGATCGACCTCGTTGCGGGTGATGACGCGGGCCGTGCCGAAATCGCCATGGGCCAGCTCGCGTCCCTCGCGCACGTCCATCGCCATGCGGATGATCGGGTTGTCCGCCGCCTGTCGGTGGATTTCGGTCAGGAGGTGGTCGGGCTCGTGCTCGGTGAAGAAGCCGCCGCCCGAGATCGGCGGCAACTGCGCCGGGTCGCCGAGCACGAGGATCGGGGTGCCGAAGCTCATCAGGTCGCGGCCGAGCTGCTCGTCGACCATCGAGCATTCGTCGATGACCATCAGCGCGGCCTTGGCGACCGGGCTCTGCCGGTTGAGCGCGAAGGTCGGGTTGATCGAGGTCTTGCCCGTGGTCTCGTCCTCCACTGCCTCCTCGCCGCGCGGGCGGTAGATCAGGGAATGGATGGTGCGGGCGTTCACCGCACCCTTCGAGCGCAGCACCTGCGCCGCCTTGCCGGTGAAGGCGGCGAACTGCACCTGTCCGTCGATGTGCTCGGCGAAGTGGCGCGCCAGCGTCGTCTTGCCGGTGCCGGCATAGCCGAACAGGCGAAAGAGCGGCGAACGCCCTTCCTTCAGCCAGCGGGCGACGGCCTTCAGCGCCTCGTCCTGTTGCGGGGAAAACTGCATGGCCGATCAGTGCGGGATTCGCCGCATGGAAGCAAGCCGGAGAAGAAGCAAGGCCCACCCTGTACTTCTCGCCGATCTCTGCCACAATCGGCCGTGAGGGTATGACGAGGGGAGGGGGCAGCCATGGAAATCGTGCCGGTTATCCTGAGCGGCGGCGCTGGAGCGCGGCTGTGGCCGCTTTCGCGCCCGGCCTGCCCGAAGCCCTTCGTCGCCCTGCCGGACGGGACGGTGCCGGCGGCCGCAGCTTACGCCCGCGCCGCGCGGCTTCGGGGCGTGCGCCATGTCGTGACCGTCACCAACCGCGATTTCCTGTTCCTGAGCGCCGACGCCTATGCGGCAGCGGGCGCGCCCGCGCGCGAAAACCTCTTCCTGCTCGAGCCGGCCGGGCGCGGCACCGCGGCGGCGGTGGCGCTGGCCGCGCTGCATGCGGCGCGCGAGCATGGGGGCGAAACCGTGCTGCTCGTCCTTCCCGCCGACCACATCATCGGCGACGAACCGGCCTTCGCGACGGCGGTTCAACGCGCGGCGGAACTGGCGCGGCAGGGGCGCATCGTCACCTTCGGCGTCGCGCCCGACCGGCCCGAAACCGGCTTCGGCTATATCGAGGTCGCGGGCGAGGACGTGCTGCGCTTCGTCGAGAAGCCGGATGCGGCGGCGGCCGCAGCTTACGTTGCCGACGGCCGCCACCGCTGGAATTCGGGCATGTTCTGCTTCGCCGCTGCCGCCATGCTGCGCGCCATGGAGCTTCATTGCCCCGCCATCCTCGACGGCGCGTCGAAGGCGCTCGGTGCGGCGGTGCCGGGCCATGCCGGCGCGCACCGGACGCTGGAGGTCGCCGCCGGGGCGTATCTGGCCACGCCCGCCGCCGCGCTCGACCGCGCGGTGATGGAAAAGGCCGGCAACCTCGCCTGCGTACCGCTCGATTGCGGCTGGTCGGATGTCGGGGCGTGGCCGGCGGTGGCGGCGCTGATCGCGCCCGACGGCGACGGCAACCGGGTGGCGGGCGACGTCGTGCTCGACGCCGCCGCCGGCTGCCTCGTCATCGCCGGCGGAAGGCGGGTGGCGCTGGTCGGCGTCGACGACCTCGTCGTGGTCGACACGCCCGGCGCGCTGCTCGTCGCCCACAAGGACAGCGCGCAAGACATCGGCCGGTTGCGTGAGCGGCTGACGGCTGGCGGCCCGCCGCGATAAATTGATCGAGCGTCGGCGATATGGGATGCTGGCGTCATGGTCTCCTTCGAAGCCCGCAGCATATTGGAAGGGTCCGCGTCCGGCCCGGTCGTGGCGTCGGCAGAGGCGCTAAGCTTCTGGGGCGGGGTCGATCCGGCGAGCGGCCGCGTCATCGACGTTCATCACCCGCTCGTCGGCACATGCCTGACCGGCGCGATCCTGACGATGCCGACCAGCCGCGGCTCCTGCACCGGCTCGGGCGTGCTGCTCGACCTGATCCTGGGCAACCGCGCGCCGGCGGCGCTGGTCTTCCGCGAGGAAGAGGACGTGCTGACGCTGGGGGCGCTGATCGCGGCGGCGATGTTCGACCGGCCGCTTCCCGTGCTGCGGCTGGGAGACGAGGCATTCGCCGCGCTGGCGCGGGCGAAGTCGGCGCGGATCGGCCCCGACGGAATAGAGGCGGAAGGGCTGTCGATACCCGTTTCGCACCCTGCGCCGGGCGCGCTCGCGCTTTCGCCGTCCGACCGCGCCATGCTCGACGGCGCGGAAGGGGAAGCGGCGCGCCAGGCGATGCGCATCGTCCGCGCCATGGCCTTGCAGCAGGGCGCGGCACGGCTGATCGACGTGGCGCAGGGCCATATCGACGGCTGCATCTATGCCAGCCCAGCCAACCTCACCTTCGCCGAGAAGATGGCCGGCATGGGCGCGCGGGTGAGGGTGCCCACCACCATGAACGCCATCTCGGTCGATTACGTCGACTGGCGCGCGCAAGGGGTCGATCCCGGCTTCGGCGACCCGGCGGCGCGGCTGGCCGACGCCTATGTGCGCATGGGCTGCAAGCCCACCTTCACCTGCGCGCCCTATCTGCTCGACAGCGCGCCCCATGCCGGCGAGGCCGTCGCGTGGGCGGAATCCAACGCGGTCGTCTTCGCCAATTCCGTGCTCGGCGCGCGCACGGCCAAGCACCCGGATTTCCTCGATCTCTGCATCGCGCTGACCGGGCGCGCGCCGCTCTCCGGCGTCTATCTCGCGGAGAACCGCAAGGCCGGCGTGATCCTCGATTTCGATCTTCCCGACGGGATAGACGATGCCTTCTGGCCGCTCGCCGGCTACGTCGCCGGCAAGGCCGCGCCCGACCGCATCCCGCTTCTCGCCGGGCTTTCCGCCGCCCGGCCCTCGCGCGACGACCTGAAGGCGCTGTGCGCCGCCTTCGGCACCACCTCGGCCGCGCCGATGTTGCATGTCGCGGGCGTGACGCCAGAGGCCAAGAATGAGGCCGAGGGCTCGGTCGAGCAGGGCACGGAGCGCATCGCCGTTACCTCTGCCGACATGGTGGCCGCGTGGGACGAGCTGAACGACGGGCCGGAAACGATCGAGCTGGTCGCCATCGGCAGCCCGCACGCCTCGCTCGAGGAATGCCGCGCCTTCGCCGCCGCGCTTGCCGGCCGTCGCCGGGATAGGGATGTCGCGGTCATCGTCACCGCCGGGCGCGCCGTCATCGAAGCCGCGCGCGCCGACGGCACGCTGGCGCGGCTGGAGGCGAGCGGCGTCACCGTCCTTCCCGATTTGTGCTGGTGCTCGATCCCCGAGCCGGTCTTTCCCGTCCGCACCCGCGCGGTGATGACCAATTCCGGCAAATACGCCCATTACGGGCCGGGGCTTTCGGGCCGCGCCGTGCGGCTGGGCAGCCTTGCCGACTGCACCCTTGCCGCGCTGACCGGGCGCGTCCCCGTTCGCCGGCCGAACTGGCTTTCTTGAGGAAGACGATGCGCAGCACGCGGACCGTCCATGTCATTTCCGCCCATGCCGAGGGCGAGGTCGGCGACGTCATCGTCGGCGGGGTGACGCCGCCGCCGGGCGAGACGCTGTGGGAGCAGAGCCGCTGGCTGATGCAGGACGGCTGTTTGCGCGATTTCGTGCTCAACGAGCCGCGCGGCGGCGTCTTCCGCCACGTCAACCTGCTGGTGCCGCCGAAGCACCCGCAAGCCGACGCCGCCTTCCTGATCATGGAGCCGGAATACAACCCGCCCATGTCCGGCTCGAACGCGATCTGCGTCGCCACCGTTCTGCTCGATTCCGGCATCCTGCCGATGACGGAGCCCGAGACGCATATCACGCTGGAAGCGCCGGGCGGGCTGGTCAATGTGCGCGCGGAGTGCCGCGACGGCAAGGCCGAACGCATTTTCGTCCAAAACCTGCCGAGCTTCGCCGCCGAGCTGGATGCAAGGTTGGAGGTCGAGGGATTGGGCACGCTTCGCGTCGACACCGCCTATGGCGGCGACAGCTTTGTCATCGTCGATGCCGGGGCGCTCGGCGTCCGGCTCGACGCCGACGCGGCGCACGACATCGCCCGGCTCGGCGTTCGCATCACCAATGCCGCGAACGAGAAGATGCGCTTCCGCCACCCGGAAAAGCCGGACTGGAACCATTTCTCCTTCTGCCTGTTCGCCGGCCCGGTCGAGCGCGAGGGCAACGCCTTGCGTGCGGCTTCCGCCGTCACCATCCAGCCCGGCAAGATCGACCGCTCGCCCACCGGCACCGCGCTGTCGGCGCGCATGGCCGTGCTGCATGCGCGGGGCGAGATGAGCCTCGACGACACGCTGACCACGGTCTCGATCATCGGCTCGACCTTCCGCGGCCGCATCGCCGGCACGGCCATGGTTGGCGGCATCCCGGCGATCGTGCCGGAAATCTCCGGCCGCGGCTGGATCACCGGCATCCACCAGCACCTGCTCGACCCCGCCGACCCGTGGCCGCAAGGCTACCGCGTCAGCGACACGTGGGGGGTGAGGTAGGGCGGGGCGCCTCCGTCATCCCGGCCGAGCGAAGCGAGAGCCGGGACCCATTGAGCGGCGCGGCCGGGTTCAAGGTTCGCGATAAGGGTGTTGAAGCGCGCCGGCACGAGGACCGGGCCGTGCCGGACGATGTCCCGGCCAATGGGTCCCGGCTCGGCGGGCGCTTCGCGCCCTTGGCCGGGATGACGGCGAGGTCGCGTTTCAGAACGACAGCGGGCCGTTCTCCTTGACCTCCTTGATGACGAAGAAGGTGCGGATCTGGCGCACGCCGGGCAGCGCGATCAATTGCTTTGTGTGCAGCCGGTTGAAGTCGGCCATGTCGCGCACCCTGATCTTCATCAGGTAGTCGAAATCGCCGGCGACGAGGTTGCAGTCGAGCACCTCCTTCATGCCCGCCACCGCCGCCTCGAAGGCGGCGAAGCTGTCCGGCGTCGAGCGGTCGAGCACCGCGCCGACCATCACCAGCGCGCCGAGGCCCACCGCGCCCGGCGCTACTTCAGCCCGCACGCCGGTGATGTAGCCCTCGTCGAACAGGCGCTGCGTGCGCCGGTGGCAGGTGGCGGCGCTGACATTGACGCG
>DAOMOI010000006.1:0-17951 GCA_035444225.1 Aquamicrobium sp.
GCTGCCGCTGTCGACGGGCGCGAACACGCTTGCGCTCGTCGCCTTCATCGGCGGCCCCGGCGTCGGACGGCGAAGTCTTCTCCGAGACGGCGGCCGCGCTCGTCTGCGCCGGCTCTTCCTCTTCCGGGTTCGCGGCTTCCGGCGCGGACTCTTCGGGCGCGTCCTCAATCGCCCCGGTCTCGCGCCGCAGACGCGCCCGGATCTCCTCGAAGGCGGTACGCTCGCCCGGCGAGAGCTGCCGCGCCGAAGGTTGCGGTTGCGGTTCGTGCGCCGGCTCGGCTTCCGGTTCGGGTTGCGGCGGCCGGTGCTCGGCCAGCCGGATGATCTTGTCGCTGACGCGCCGCTTCAGCCGGTCGGTGATCGAGATCACCGGCACCTCGTTCATGAACGGGTCAGGCGTTTCGGCGGGCGGCGGAACGGCCTCCGCTTCATCGACAGCCTCGGGCGCCGGCGGCGCGGCTTCGGCTTCCGGCACGCGACCAAGGCGCAGGCCCCGCGCCTGCGGGTCGGTCTCGACGTCGTCCATGCGCACGACGCCGAAGCCGCGGAACCCCTCGAAGACGCGATCGCGGTTGTAGGCGGGCAGCGCCGCGAGATCGACCGGCGCGGCGAGGTCGGTGCCGGAGACGGGCCACAGCACCGTGCGGCCCGACCACGTGTCGCGCCGGTCGAGCAGGCTGGCGATCTCGCCGTCGGCGTCGAGGCCGAGGCGGGTCGCCGCCTCGCGGAAGGGTTGGCCGATGATGTCGGCGGCCTGCGCGCCGACCGCAGCGGCGAATTCCGGCGAGACCACGCTGAACGCGCCGCTGGCGTCGGTGCGCCAGACGAAGCGCACCGGGCCGGCGGCAAGGCTGGGTCCGGCAGCCGTGCGCGGCGGCGCCACGTCCGGCGCGCCGAAATACCAGTCGTCGGCATCGCCGGCGGCCGGAGCGGGGCGCGAACGCGGCTGCGCCGGCGAAGGTTCCTCGTCCAGCCGTTCCGGCATGTCGGCGTCGGAAGGCGCCGGCTCGTCGATATCGGTCTCCGCGTCCAGCCCGGCCGCGTCCTCGACCGGCTCGTCGACGCCGATGAGCAGATGCAGGGCCGGCTCGTCGGTCAGCCGGGCGAAGCCGGCGGGAACGGCGCGGTCTCCGGCCGGCACCAGCCGCTTGACCAGCCGGTCGCTTTCATGCGCGGCCTCCGCGACGAGGCCCGCCAGCGTCCCGGGGGCGATCTCCAGCCCGGCAAAGCTCTCCGAGGCGGCCATGACCGCACCCTCGCCATCGACCAGCGCGGCGAAATAGCCGGCCTCCTCGAAGCCGGCGACGACGTCGGCGCGCTCGCCGCTGCCGGGGGCGGCGAGCAGCACCGCCGGCGTGCCGTCCGGCAGGGTCAGCGCGCCGACCTCGAACGGCATCGCCCGGCTCGTCGCCCCGCGCGCCAGCCGCACCAGCATCGCGTGGTCGCGCTCCATGCGCGGAAAGCCGGGCGCCGCCGCGATCTGCCGCCGGGCGACGAAGCCGAGATCGGCGGCCGCATCCATCACCGACTCGACGTCGGGGTGGCCGAGGAGGGCGACGCCCGCGCCGTTGGCCCAGATGACGCGCTCGAGATCGGCCGAAAGCAGGATCAGCGTCTCGCCCGCCGCGAAGCGGCCGCGGATCTTTTCGAGCACGGCGATGTCGATGAACGAGTAACGGCCGGAAGCCATGAGCGGACCTGAAACCTGCTGTCGAAAGGCGGCGTTCTGATTAACTCTTTATTAGTAAAGGCAAGGCCGGCCCGCGTCCACAACCGGGGCCAGTGTGGCCGCCGAATCTTGCGCCTTGGTTAATCCGGCGGGCTTTCGACGGACCGAATGATGCATCGCAACATTTTTGTTGCAATGCACAAAAAGATGGTCTATATAGCCATCATCAAATGCATGCAGCAACCGCGCCGCCAGAGACGGTTGCCCTCTAGCCCAAGGAGCGCATCATGACCAAGACCGCCAAGACCGAATTCCCGACCTTCGACGCCGAGAAGGCCACCGACCAGCTCCGCGCCTTCGCCGAGAAGGGCGTCGAGCAGTCCAAGGAAGCCTATGCCAAGCTGAAGACCGGCGCCGAGACCGCCCAGAAGGCGCTCGAGTCGACCTTCGAGACCGCCAAGAACGCCGGCAGCGAGTTCACCCTGAAGTCGATCGCCACCGGTCGCGCCAACGCCGAGGCCGGCTTCGCCCACCTCGAGGCGCTGGTCGGCGCCAAGTCGCTCTCGGAAGTGATCGAGCTGCAGACCGCCTTCGTGCGCAAGAGCTTCGAAACCGCCGTCGAGCAGGCCAAGGATCTCCAGGCCGCCTCGACCAAGGCCGCCGAAGAGGTCTCCAAGCCGCTGAAGGACGTGTTCGAGAAGAGCGTCAAGGAACTGAAGGTCGCCTGAGGCGCCTTCCACGATCTTGCCTGCGGGGCGGTATCCTCCTCCCGCCGCGCCGCAGGCTTGAAGAGACCGGCACCTCCTCCCGCCGGTCTTCCATAGAAAAGGCCGGGATCTCCTCCCCCCGGCCTTTTTTCTTTTTGCTCCCCTGCCCGCCCCGGCGCCGCGCCGTCAAAAGCGGTGGCATGGCCGCGCCGTTCGGACTATGAGGGGACGGCATCGCGCCGCCCGAGGGGAAGCAGGGAGAAGAAAGCCGTCAATGACCACCTATCTCGTCCTGTGTCGTGTGCTCGACCGGGTGACGCTGGCCTTGTGCGCCGCCGCCGGCTGGGTCATGCTGGCGATGGTTCTGGTCAACGTCGTGCTGCGCTACGGTTTCGGCACCGGCTCGATCAAGCTGCAGGACCTCGCCACCTACGGCTTCGCGGTCTTCCTCATCCTGTCGGTTCCGCTGGCGCTGGCGCGCGGCGCCCATGTCCGCGTCGAGATGGTTTCCGAGCATCTGAGCCCCGCCTATCTGCGCCGGGCCGACGCCATCGCCTGGGTGCTGGTGCTCGTGCCGCTGTTCGGGCTGATCGTCTGGGCCGGCTGGAAGGACCTCGTCTTCGCCTGGAGCATCGGCGAGGGCTCGGTCACGCCGGGCGGGCTCGGCCATCTCTATCTCGTCAAGACCGCGCTGCCGGTCGCTTCCGTCCTGATGATCCTTCAGGGCCTCGCCGTCCTGTTCCAGCCGCCGGCCAAAGCATGATCGTGCAGGAAATCTTCCTCGTCGTGATGTTCGTGGCGCTGTTTCTCGGCATCGTCAGCGGCATCCCCGTCATCCTCGCCATCGCCGGCGCGCCGATGCTGGTCGCCTTCGTCGCCGCGCAGATGGGCTGGTTCGACCTCCATCTGCTCAACCTGTTCCCCGCTCGCGTCTGGGGCGTCATGAGCAACACGCTGCTGATGGCGGTGCCGCTCTTCGTGCTGATGGGCGTGTTCCTCGAGCGTTCGGGGCTGGCGGAGCGGATGCTCAGGGTGCTGGCGCGGCTGATGGGCGACAGCCCCAAGGGCATGGCGCTTTCGGTCCTCGCCTTCTCGACCGTCATCGCCGCCTCCACCGGCATCATCGGCGCCACCATCGTCATGCTGGTGCTGATCTCGCTGAAGCCGATGATGGATGCCGGGATCGACAAGCGGCAGGCATCGGGGCTGATCGTCGCCTCGGGCACGCTCGGCCAGATCGTGCCGCCCTCGATCGTCCTCGTCCTGCTCGGCGATCAGATCGGCAATTCCTATCTGGAAGCGCAGCAGCGGGCCGGCAATTTCTCGCCGCAGGCGGTGTCGGTCGCCGACCTGTTCGCCGGCGCGCTCGTCCCCGGCCTCGTGCTGGTCGGCCTCTATGCCGCATGGCTGCTCCTGCGGCTGCGCGCACCGGCGGCGCCGCCGCGGGAGGCACGGTCGCCGCGCGTCGCGCCGGGCGAAGTGCTCTTCACCTTTCTCCCGCCGATCCTGCTCATCCTCGCCGTGCTCGGCTCGATCCTCGCCGGCGTGGCGACGGCGACGGAGGCCGCGGGCCTCGGCGCGGTCGGCGCCATGCTCATGGCCGCCTTCGCCGCCACGCGCGGGCTGGCCGAGCGCGTGGTCATCGGCCTCGCCGGCGTCTCCGCCTTCGGCCTGGTCGCGCTCAGGGTCTTCGGCCTCGGTCGCGCGGCCATCGACACGCCGGCCGGCATGGCCGCGCTTGCAAGCGCCACGCTCATCCTCGCCGGCTCGCTGGTCGCGGCGCGCCGGCTGTGGCGCGGACGCCTGCTGCAACTGGCCACGGTCGAGACGATCAAGATCTCCGGCATGGTCTTCGGCATCGTCATCGCCGCCTCGATGCTGTCGCTCGTCTTCCGTGGCTTCGCCGGCGACAGGATCGTCGCCGAGCTGATGGAGCTGCTGCCGGGCGGCGAGCTCGGCAAGGTGCTGCTCGTCATGGGCATCGTCTTCCTGCTCGGCTTCATGCTCGACGCGGTCGAGATCATCTACATCGTCGTGCCGCTG
The DNA here is from genome assembly GCA_035444225.1 of Aquamicrobium sp. Classification (GTDB taxonomy): domain Bacteria; phylum Pseudomonadota; class Alphaproteobacteria; order Rhizobiales; family Rhizobiaceae; genus Aerobium. The sequence goes on from DAOMOI010000006.1 coordinate 4,420, forward strand.
CTCGGCCCCGTGGTGCTGATGGGCGACATCTCGCCGGTCTGGTTCGGCGTGCTGCTGGCGATGAACCTGCAGACGAGCTTCCTGACGCCGCCCTTCGGCTTCGCGCTGTTCTATTTCCGCTCGGTCGCGCCGCCTTCCATCAGCAGCCTCGACATCTATCGCGGCGCCGTTCCTTACGTCGCGCTGCAGCTGGTGGCGCTGGCGCTCATCATCATGTTCCCGGCGCTGACGACCTGGCTGCCGGCGCGGATTTTCGGTTGATCATCACCAGAGAGGGAGTGACGGGATGAAACGCAGACAATTCCTGACGGCGGGCGCGGCCGCCAGTGTGGGCATGGGTGCCGCGGCGCTGGCCGCGCCGGCGGTGGCGCAGGGGCGCATCGAGTGGAACATGCCCTCGGGCTTCCCCAAGGCGGCGCCCGGCGTCGGCACCAACTCGACCCGCTTCGCCGAACTGGTGGAGAAGATGTCGGACGGCCGCATCGTGCTCACCGTCTACGGCGCCGGCGAGCTGGTGCCGCCCTTCGCGGTCGAGGACGCGGTGCAGCAGGGCAATGTCCAGATCGGCCATTCCACCCCCTACTACGCGGCGTCGAAGACGGCCGCCGCCCACTGGTTCACCGGCGTGCCCTTCGGCATGACCCCGACCGAGCATTTCGCCTGGCTCAAATGGGGCGGCGGGCAGGAGCTCTGGGACGAGATCTACGCCGAGCGCAACCTGAAGCCGATCTATAGCGGCAATTCCGGCACCCAGGCCGGCGGCTGGTTCAAGAAGCGGATCGAGAGCCTCGCCGACCTTCAGGGCCTGAACATGCGCATCGCCGGTCTCGGCGGCGAGATGATGCGCAAGCTCGGCGTCAACGCGGTTCTGATGCCGGCGACGGAAATCTTCCAGGCCATGCAGTCGGGCGCGATCGACGCCGCCGAATGGGTCGGGCCGCTGCTCGACCAGGCTTTCGGCCTCCAGCGCATCACCTCGCTGTGCTACACGCCGGCCTTCGCCGAGCCGACGGCGGGGCTGGAGATCGTCTTCAACCTCGATGCGTGGAACGCGCTTCCCGACGACCTGAAGGCGATCTGCGAGGGCGCGGCCAATCAGGCGGCGATGGAGACGCTCGGCCAGTTCGACTATTTCAACGCGCTCGCCATGGCCCAGCTCGAGGAAGCCGGCGTCGAGTTCCTCGCCTTCCCCGACGACGTGGTCGAGGCGATGCGCAAGGCATGGGACGAGGTGCGGGAGGAAACGCGGACGGCAAGCGCCGACGCGGCCAAGGTGCTGGAAAGCATCGAGGCGTTCGAGGCCAAGAGCTTCCCCTACACCCGCGCCTTCACCCAGCGTTACCTCGAAGGCCGCGGCTGAGGCGATTCAAGGATGCAGAAGAAAAGGGGGCCGAACGGCCCCCTTTTCGCATGGTAGGGGCAGGCGTCACCAAGCCGGGACGACCGCGCCCCTGAAGGTGTCGAGCACGAACTGCCGCACCTCGTCATTGTGATAGGCGGCAACGAGCTGCTTCAGCCAGTCGGCGTCCTTGTCGGCGCTGCGCACGGCGATCAGGTTGATGTAGGGAGCCTTCTCGCCCTCGCGCAGGATGGCGTCTGTAGACGGGTTCAGGCCCGCGTCCAGCGCGTAGTTGGAGTTGATGGCCGAGGCGTCGGTGTCGTCCAGCGAGCGCGGCAGCTGGGCGGCGTCCAGCTCGACGAAGCGCAGCTTCTTCGGGTTGCCGGTGACGTCGGCGACCGTGACCTTGAGCCCCTTCTCCGCGTTCAGCGTGATGTAGCCGCCATCGGCGATGGCCAGCAGCGCCCGCCCGCCATTGGTCGGATCGTTGGGGATGCCGACCGTCGCGCCCTCGGGCAGCTCGTCGAAGCTCTTGAACTTCTTCGAATAGATGCCGAGCGGGAAGTTGACCGTATAGGCGACGTCGACGAGGTCGAAGCCGCGGTCGGCGACCTGATTGTCGAGATAGGGCTTGTGCTGGAACGAGTTGGCGTTCAGGTCGCCGTCGCTCAGCGCCTGGTTGGGAACCACATAGTCGGAGAATTCGAGGATCTCGATGTCGAGCCCGTCGCGGGCGGCGATCTCCTTCACCTTCTCCAGGATCTGGGCGTGCGGGCCGGGGGTGACGCCGACCTTGATCGCTTCGGCGGAGGCGGAGCCGGCGAGAAGCGCGAGCGCGAGGCCGGCGGCGAGGGTCAGTCTGGAAATCATGGCGGTAGGCTCCTGTAGCGTTTGGGAGGAAGGAAGGAGAAGTCAGCGCGGGCGGATGCGCTTGTCGAAGCGGCGCGCCAGCCGGTCGCCAGCCGACTGGATGGCCTGGACGAGGACGATCAGCACCACGACGACGACGGCCATCACGTCGGGCATGAAGCGCTGGTAGCCGTAGCGGATGCCGAGGTCGCCCAGCCCGCCGCCGCCGACCGCGCCGACCATGGCCGAGTAGCCGATCAGGCTCACCAGCGTCAGCGTCAGCGCCAGCGTGATGCCGGGCCGCGCTTCCGCGAGCAGCACCTTCCACACGATCTGGAGCGGCGTCGCGCCCATGGCGCGCGCGGTCTCGACCAGCCCCGGATCGACCTCGCGGATCGAGGCTTCGACGAGGCGCGCCACGAAGGGCACGGTGGCGATGGTCAGCGGCACGATGGCCGCGGTGGTGCCGATCGACGTGCCGGCGACGAGCCGCGTGAACGGGATGATGGCGACGACGAGGATGATGAACGGCGTCGAGCGCGTGGCGTTGACCACCGCGCCGAGGATGCGGTTGGCGAACGGGGCGGCGAACAGCTCGCCCTTGCCGCTGGTGGCGAGGAAGACGCCGAGCGGGATGCCGAGCGCCGAGCCGATCAGGGCGGCGACGGCGACCATGTGCAGCGTCTGCCCGGTGGCGCGGACGATGAGCCAGGCGATTTCAGGCGACATGGCCGAGAACCTCCGAGGAAAGGCCGCGCTGGCCGAGAAAGGCGCGCACCTGCCGCAGGCGCGCCGGATCGGCGACGAAGGAGACGACGAGCGTGCCGAAGGGCCGGCCCGCGATCTCGTCCACCGCGCCGCCGAGGATGTTGACCTCGAGGCCGAGCTCGGCCGCCAGCCGCGACAGGACCGGGTCGGTCGCGTGCGCGCCGGTGAAGACGATGCGCAGCACGACCTCGCTGTCGGGCCGACTGCCGGGCGCGGGCTGCGGCCGCAGCCGCGCCGCGACATGGTCCGGCACCTGCATGCCCGGCACGCCGGCCAGCAGCACCTTCGTCGTCTCGTGGCGCGGCGCGCTGAAGATGTCGAAGGCCGAGCCGCGCTCGACGATCCGGCCGCCGTCGATGACCGCGACATGGTCGGCGATGCGCTTCACCACCTCCATCTCGTGGGTGATGAGCAGGATCGTCAGGCCGAGGTCGCGGTTGATGCGCGAAAGCAGGTCGAGCACCGATTGCGTGGTCTCCGGGTCGAGCGCCGAGGTCGCCTCGTCGGAGAGCAGCAGCTTCGGCTCGGTCGCCAGCGCCCGCGCGATGCCGACGCGCTGCTTCTGGCCGCCGGAAAGCTCGGCCGGGTAGCGCTCGCGCTTGTCGGCGAGGCCGACGAGGTCGATCAGCGGCGTGATGCGGGCGGCGATCTCCCTGCGGGAGACGCCGGCGATTTCCAGCGGCAGCGCGACATTGTCGTAGACGGTGCGCGACGACAGGAGGTTGAAGTGCTGGAAGATCATGCCGATGGAGCGGCGCACGGCGCGCAGGCCGGCCTCGGAAAGCCGCGCCACGTCGACGCCGTCGACCACGACGCGGCCGGAGGTCGGCTTCTCCAGCCCGTTGACCAGCCGGATCAGCGTCGACTTGCCGGCGCCGGAACGGCCGATGATGGCCGTGACAGACCCTTGCGGCGCGACGAGGTCGACATGGTCGAGCGCGGTGACGGCGCCGCTGCCGCGGCTGGGCGGAAACGTCTTCGATACGTCCTCGATGCGGACCAGCCCGTCGGCCGGCGCAAGGCTCGCGGCCGGCGTTGCCGTGTCGAGGACCGGCAAGGCGTCCAAGGCGAAGATCGACATCGTGAAAACCCTGTTTGCGGGAAGAGGATCGGGCCGGAAGATGCCGGGTTTGCGCCCGCGTTTGGAGCCAAGCCATTCCAACTTGAAGGGAGGCGGAGGAATTTCTTGCTGTCTTCGGCGGTCCGACGGGGCGGGTAGCGAAAGCGATGCTCAAAATCGCCCGCGGAGCGACTTCCTGTCCGCCATTAGCAGCTTTTTAATCCACAGACTCGAAGGTGGGCCGCGCGATTTGCTTTGGGGCGCGCGTGCCGGCGGTGATTCTCGCCGGCAGCATGGGACTTAGGGGGCAACAGTGTCGTTCAACAATCTCGCAATTTCGCGCAAGCTCGCGCTCGCCTTCGCCGCGGTGGTGGCGATCATCGTCACGATGAGCGCGGTGATCTTCTGGAACATCGCCCAGCTCGAGAACGCGACGGCGGCCGAAGCCGACGCCAACCGGGCGGTGGACATCATCACCCGCGCCGAGTTCCGGCTGGCGCGGCAGGAAAACAGCCATCGCGGCTTCCTGCTGACCAACGACCCCTATTACATCGAGCGGCTCGACAGCCACCGCGCCGCCTTCGACCGCCATCTCGACGAGTTGCGCGAGTCCAAGGCCGGCCATGGCGACGAGGCAATGGTGCTGGCCGCCATCGCCGACGTCACGCAGAAGATGGACGTCTGGCAGCGCGACGTCGTCGAGGAAGGCCGGCGCCTCGCCGCCGATCCGATCCACCGCTTCAAGGCGGTGGAGATGGTCGGCCGCGACGGCCACGCCGATGCGCTGATGGAGCCGATCGAGGACGCGCTGTCGGCGCTGGCCGAAAGCGAGCGCGCCACGGCCGCCGCCGCGGTCGCCCAGCGCGAGGCCGTGACCACGCTGACCGAGACCGCGCTCTATGCCGGCGTCGGCCTCGCCGTGCTGCTTGCGGGCGTGCTCGGCTATCTCCTGTCGCGCATGATCGCGACGCCCGTGACCGCCCTGACCGGGGTGATGGGCCGGCTCGCCGCCGGCGACAACTCGGTCGAGGTGCCGGCGCTCAGGCGCGGCGACGAGATCGGCGAGATGGCGCGCGCCGTCCTCGTCTTCAAGGAAGCGGCGATCGAGAAGATCCGGCTCGAGGCCGAGACCGGCGAGGCCCGCGCCGCGGCCGAGGGCGAGCGCACCCGCAACGAGGCCGAGAAGGCGCGCGACGCCGCCGCCGACCACGCGGTGGTGACGGCGCTGGGCAGCGGCCTCGCGGCGCTGGCGGCGGGCGACCTCACCTACCGCATCTCCGAGGCCTTCCCGGCCCGGGCGCAGAAGCTCAAGGACGATTTCAACGGCACGGCCGCGCAGCTTCAGGACACGATGGCGACGATCGCCGAGGCCATCGGCGGCATGCGCAACGGCACCGACGAGATCAGCCAGGCCGCCGACGACCTGTCGCGGCGCACCGAGCAGCAGGCGGCGAGCCTGGAGGAGACGGCGGCCGCGCTCGACGAGATCACCGCGACGGTGATGAAGACCGCCGAGGGCGCGCATCAGGCCTCGCAGGTGACGACCCAGGCCCGCGCCGGCGCGGAGAAGTCGGGCGAGGTGGTGCGTCAGGCCGTGGGCGCGATGGCCCAGATCGAGAAATCCTCGCAGCAGATCGGCCAGATCATCGGCGTCATCGACGAGATCGCCTTCCAGACCAACCTTCTGGCGCTCAATGCCGGGGTCGAGGCGGCGCGCGCCGGCGAGGCGGGGCGCGGCTTCGCCGTCGTCGCCCAGGAAGTGCGCGCGCTGGCGCAGCGTTCGGCCGAGGCGGCGAAGGAGATCAAGGAGCTGATCTCGACCTCGACGCAGCAGGTCGGAGAGGGCGTCGATCTCGTCGGCCAGACCGGCGACGCGCTGGAACGCATCGTCGTCCAGGTCGGCGAGATCACCGGCCTCGTCACCGAGATCGCGGCCTCCGCGCGCGAGCAGTCGACCGGGCTGGCCGAGGTCAATTCCGCCGTCAACCAGATGGACCAGGTGACGCAGCAGAACGCGGCCATGGTCGAGCAGTCGACGGCCGCCAGCCACGGCCTCGCCCAGGAGGCGCAGGAGCTGGCGCGGCTGGTGTCCAAGTTCCGCCTCGGCGCGGAAGCCGCCGCGGCGCGCCGGCAGCCTGCCGCCGCCCAGCCGCAACCGCAGACGCGCCCGGCGATCCCCGCCCTGAAGCGCGTCTCGGGCGGGTCCGGCCAGGCCGCCGCCCTCCTTGCCGCCCAGCCGTCCGACGAAGGCTGGGAGGAGTTCTGAGAAGCCTGCCCTAAACCCGAAATTAACCCCGCCGCTCCACTGTGGGCGGCGGGGAAAGAGGACGGTTACGCCGGCCGCGGGCCGCGCGGGCATCAGGCTTGGGGAACGGGAATGAGCCAGGAGCACAACAGGAGGGCGACCGACCGCCGGCGCGAGCTGATCGCGTTCATGATCGGGACGCAGGAATTCTGCGTCGACATCATGTCGGTGCGCGAGATTCGCGGCTGGACCCCGGCCACGCCCCTGCCCCACGCCGAGAAGTTCATGCGCGGCGTCATCAATCTGCGCGGCTCCGTGCTGCCGATCATCGACCTTTCGGCCCGGTTCGGCTTCGGCCTGACCGTGCCCGAGGCGCGCCACGTCATCATCGTCGTGCGTACCGGCGCGCAGGAGGTCGGGCTGCTGGTCGACGCGGTCTGCGACATATTGAGCGTCACCGACGACATGGTGCAGCCGACGCCGGCCGTGGCCAGCGACGCGGTGCGCTCCTTCGTGCGCGGCATCATCGCCGTCGAGGGCCGCATGATCGGCATGATCGGCCTCGAACGCATCCTGCCGGAGCAGGAAGCGGAGGCGGCATGACCAATGCCGCGCGGTCCAGCGGCGGACCCGGGGACGGACGGGACGATGGACGTGGCGGCCGCCGCGGCCGCGCGCTCGTCGAGGGCGAGTTCCTTTTCACCAACGACGACTTCACGGCAATCGCCCGCATGCTCTACGACGATGCCGGCATCGCCCTGACCGAAACCAAGGCGTCGCTGGTCTATTCGCGGCTGGCCAAGCGGCTGCGGGTGCTCGGCATCGAGAGCTTTCAGGATTATTGCCGGCTGGTGGCGGGCTCGGAAGGCATCAGTGAGCGCCAGAACATGCTGGCGGCGCTGACCACCAACGTCACCCGCTTCTACCGCGAGCCGCACCATTTCGAGCATCTGCGGACGAAGGTGCTTCCCGACCTCGTCTCGCGCGCGCGGGCGCGAGGCCGGGTCCGCATCTGGTCGGCCGGCTGCTCGACGGGGCAGGAGCCCTATTCCATCGCCCTGACCGTGCTGGAGGCGATGCCCGAGGCGGCAAGCCTCGACGTGCGCATCCTCGCCACAGACATCGACCCCAACGTCGTCGCCACCGGCCGCGCGGCGGTCTATTCGCGGGAAGCGGTGCAGCCGGTGCCGGCCGCCTTGCGCGACCGCTGGATGGTGCGCGTCTCCGACCACGGGCGCGAGGCGTGGGGCGCGGGCGAGGAGATGCGCCGGCTCGTCGCCTTCCGCGAGCTGAACCTGATGGCCGGCTGGCCGATGAAGGGCCGGTTCGACGCCATCTTCTGCCGCAACGTCGTCATCTATTTCGACGAGCCGACGCAGGCGCGGATCTGGGCGCGCTTCGCGCCGCTCATCAATCCGGGCGGCCGGCTCTATGTCGGCCATTCCGAGCGCGTGGGCGACACGGCGCGTTTCGAGACCGACGGGCTGACCACCTACCGGCTGAGGGACGGCGCAAGGTGAGCGCGGTCCGCGTCCTCGTCGTCGACGACAGCGCCACGATGCGCGGGCTGATCACGGCCATGCTGCGCCGCGATCCCGAGATCGTCGTCGTCGGCCAGGCCGGCGACCCGCTCGAGGCGCGCGAGGCGATCAAGCGGCTCAATCCCGACGTGGTGACGCTCGACGTCGAGATGCCGAACATGAACGGGCTGGCATTCCTCGACAAGATCATGCGCCTGCGCCCCATGCCGGTGGTGATGGTGTCGACGCTGACCCAGGCCGGCGCCGAGGTGAGCCTTGCCGCGCTGGAGCTCGGCGCGGTCGATTGCGTCGGCAAGCCGTCCGCCGGCGTGCCGGCGGAGCTCGCCTTCGCCGACCTCGCGGCGCGGGTCAAGGCCGCCGGGCGCGCGCGCGTGCGCCCCGGCGCCGACCGTGCGCCAGCCCATGAGGCGAACCGCGATTTCCGGCCCGACGGCCGCATCGTCGCCATCGGCTCCTCGACCGGCGGGGGCGAGGCATTGCTCACCGTGCTGTCGGCCTTTCCCGCCAACTGCCCGCCGACCGTCATCACCCAGCACATGCCCGGCACCTTCACCCGGAGCTTCGCCGAGCGGCTGAACCGCAGCTGCGCGGCGCGGGTGGGCGAAGCCTATGAGGGCGCGCCGCTCGAGGTCGGGCAGGTGTGGCTGGCGCCGGGCGGCGACAATCATCTCGAAGTCGTCGGCACCGTGCAGAAACGCTGCCGCCTGACCGCCGCGCCGCCGGTCCACGGCCACCGCCCCTCGGTCGACGTTCTGTTCGAATCGGTCGCCAGGGCCGCCGGCCGCGCCGCGCTCGGCGTCATCCTGACCGGCATGGGCCGCGACGGCGCGCGCGGGCTTCTGGCCATGCGCAATGCCGGCGCCGCGACGCTGGGCCAGAACGAGGCGACCTCGGTGGTCTACGGCATGCCGAAGGCGGCGCACGAGATCGGCGCGGTCGAGCAACAATTGCCGCTGGAGCGGATCGGCGCGGGCATCGTCGACCGATGCAGCCTTGCCCGCGAGGCCGGCTGATGCGGGTCCACGTCGTCCAGGGCCAGCACGTCGTCACCGACGATCCCGACACGATCCTGACCACGATCCTCGGCAGCTGCGTCGCCGCCTGCATCCGCGATCCCGTCGCCGGGGTCGGCGGCATGAACCATTTCCTGCTGCCGGGCAGCCATGCGCCGGGCACCGAGCGCGCCGCGCAACGTCACGGCGTCCACGCCATGGAGCTTCTGGTCAATGCGCTGCTTTGCGCCGGCGCACGCCGGGAGCGATTGGAAGCCAAGCTGTTCGGCGGCGCGCGGCTGATCGACGGGCTGACCGATATCGGCAGCCAGAACGCGGATTTCGCGCTGCGCTTCCTCGCCGCCGAGGGCATCGCCCATATCGGCGGCAGCCTGCGCGGCGAGCATGGCCGCAAGGTCCAGTTCTGGCCGGTCTCGGGCCGGGCGCGGCAGTCGCTGATGGAGCGCGAGAGCGCGACCGTCTTCGACGCCGAGAAGCGCATCCGCCCGGCGACGCCGCCGGTGGAGGCCGGCACGGTCGAGCTTTTCTGAGGAGCGGGCGATGCGCCGCACGATCGCCGCGATGGCAGCTACCCTCTTTGCCACGGCCGGGATGAGCCACGCGGCCGACCACGAGATCCGCATGCTCGGCGAAGGCGCGGAGGCGAGGATGGTGTTCGAGCCCGCCTTCGTCCATGCCGCGCCGGGCGACCGCGTCCGTTTCGTGCCCGTGGACCCCTACCACAATGCCGAGACCATCCGCGCCATGTTTCCCGACGGCGCCGAGGCGTTCAAGGGCGAGATCGGCGAGGACCTGACCGTCACGTTGACTGAGGAAGGGGTCTATCTCGTCATGTGCAAGTCTCACTATGCCGTCGGCATGGTGGCGCTGCTGGCGGTCGGGACCATGCCCGACCGCGCGGCGCTGGAAAAAGCCGTCGCCGGCCCGCATCCGCTGAAGGCCAGGGCGGCTTTCGTCGAAATCCTGGCCTCCATCCCCGTGGACTAATTAAGCCGGTTCGGGGCGCGCGACCTCGGCCTCGTCGTCGTGCGCCAGCTCCTTGGCGGCGATGAAGGTGTAGAACATCGGCACCACGAACAGGGTGAACATCGTGCCGATGATGACGCCGGTGAAGATGACGAGGCCCATCGAGTAGCGCGCCGCCGCACCCGCGCCCGAGGCGACGATCAGCGGCACGACGCCGAGCGACATCGCCGCCGTGGTCATCAGGATCGGCCTGAGCCTCACCTTGGCCGAGGCGACGATGGCCTCGAAGCGGTCGAGCCCGTGCATCTCGCGCTGCTGGTTGGCGAACTCGACCAAGAGGATGCCGTGCTTGGTGATGAGGCCGATAAGGGTGATCAGCCCGACCTGGGTATAGATGTTCAACGTGCCGAGGCCGAGGTTGAGCGGGATGATGGCGCCGAAGATCGACAGCGGCACCGACATCATGATGATCAGCGGATCGCGGAAGCTCTCGAACTGGGCGGCGAGCACCAGATAGATGACGATCACCGCGAGCGCGAAGGCGATCATGATCGTGTTGCCCTGCTCGACCTCGAGCCGCGACTGGCCCGAATAGTCGATGAAGAAGCCGTCCGGCAAAAGCGGGCGCGCGATCTCCTCGATCGCGGCCAGGCCGTCGCCGGTGGTGACGCCCGGCATCGGCAGCGCCGAGATCGTCGCCGAATTCAGCTGGCTGAACTGCTCGATCGCGGTCGCGGCCACGCCGGTCGAGATGGTGATGACCGCCGACAGCGGCACCATCTCGCCCGTGGCCGAGCGCACGAAGAACTCGCCGAGCCGCTCGGGGTTCTCGCGATATTCCTGCGGCACCTGGGTGATGATGTCGTAGCTGTTGGAATCGCGGTCGAACTGGGCGATGGCGCCGCCGCCGACCAGCAGGCTCAGCGTCATGCCGATGTCGCGCACCGGCAGGTTCAGCGCCGCCGCGCGGTCGCGGTCGATGGTGATCGTCACCTGCTGCGCATTGTAGGCGAGCGAGTTCTGCACGATGATGAAGCGGCCGGTGGCCTGCGCCTTCAGGCGAATCTCCTCGGCGATCTCGAAGACGCGGCTCGATTCGCCGGTGGACTGGATCACCAGCGAGATCGGCAGGCCGCCGCCGGCGCCCGGCAGCGAGGGCGGCGCGAACACCAGCGATTCGACGCCGGCCACCGGCGCCAGCCGCGCCTGGATGTCCTGCTGGATCTCGGCCTGCGAGCGGTCGCGCTGGGCCCAGTCCTTGAACGCCCACAGCATGAAGCCGGTATTGGTCTGGCCGCCCTCCATGCCGATGACCGAGAAGTTGGCGTCCAGCTCCGGCAGGTCGCGCGTCAGTTCGCGCATCTGCTCGGCATAGGCGTTGGTGTAGTCGGTGGTGGCGTAGGACGGCGCGTTGATCAGCGCGAACAGCGCGCCCTGATCCTCCTCCGGCGCCAACTCGCTCGACGTCTTCATGAACAGGTAGCCGGTCAGCGACACCAGAACGAGCACGACCAGCAACGTCACCGGCCGGAACTTGAGCGAGCCGGAGACGAGGCGCTCATAGCGGTTGGAGACGCGCTCGAAGGTGTTGTCCACCGCCTGCTGGAAACGGCTGTGGCCGCCGCGCTTCAACAGCCTGGCCGACATCATCGGCGTGATCGTCAGCGCGACGATGCCGGAGATGACGACCGCGCCGGCCAGCGTCATGGCGAATTCGCGGAACAGCGCGCCGGTCAGGCCGCCGGTGAAGGCCAGCGGCGCGAACACGGCGGCGAGCGTGATCGTCATCGCCACCACCGGCCCGGTGATCTCCTGCATGCCGACGAAGGCGGCCTGCTTGGGCGAAAGCCCCTCCTCGATATGGCGGTGGATGTTCTCGACCACGACGATGGCGTCGTCGACGACGAGGCCGATGGCGAGCACCATCGCCAGAAGCGACAACAGGTTGATCGAATAGCCGAGGACGAACAGCACGAAGCAGACGCCGACCAGCGACAGCGGGATGGTGACGATCGGCATCACCACCGAGCGGAAGGAGCCGAGGAAGAGCAGGATGATGACGACGACGATGAGCACGGCCTCGCCGATGGTCTTGAACACCTCCGTGATCGAGGCGCTGATCGACTCGGTGGCGTCGTACATCATGGTGATGGTCATGCCGTCGGGCAGGCTGGCCTGGATGGCCGGCAGTTCGGCAAGCACGGCGGAAGCCGTGTCGAGCGGGTTGGCCGAGGGCGTCGGGAAGATGCCGATGAAGGTGCCCGGCTCGCCGTTGAAGGTCACGACCATGTCGGAGTTTTCCGCCGCCAGCTCGACCTCGGCCACGTCGCGCAGCCGCACCACGTCGTCGCCGTCGGCCTTCAACGGCAGCGCGCCGAAGGCCTCCGGCGTCTGGAGCGTCGATTCCATCGTCACGGGATAGGTGACGTAGTCGTTGCGCGTCTTGCCCGGCGCGGCGAGGAAGTTGGACGAGTTGATCGCCGCCAGCACCTCCGAGGCGGTCATGCCGCGCGCGGCGAGCCGGATCGGGTCGATCCACACCCGCATCGAATAGTTGGCCGCGCCGAAGATCTGCACCTCGGCGACGCCGGGAATGGTGGACATGCGCGGGCGGATGACGCGCTCGATATATTCGGTGACCTGCTCGGCGGTCATGTTCGGGTTCTGCAACGCCAGATACATGATGGCGAATTGCTGGCCCGTGCCCTTGACGATGGTGGGGTCCTCGGCGTCGGTGGGCAGCTGGCTGCGCACCTGCTGCACCTTCGACATCACCTCGGTCAGCGCGGCGTCGGGATCGGAGCCGAGGCGCATCTGCACGGTGACGACGCTGGCCGAGGGCCGGCTCTGCGACGAGACGTAATCGACGTCTTCCGTCGTCGAGACGGCCGCCGCGATCGGCGCGGTGATGAAGCCCTGGATCAGGTCGGCGCTGGCGCCGGGATAGACGGTGGTGATGGTGATGACCGTCTCCTCGACCTCCGGGTACTGGCGCACCTGGAGGTTGAACAGGCCCTGGAAGCCGAGCAGCAGGATCAGGAAGCCGAGCACGGTCGACAGGACCGGCCGGCGGATGAAGATGGCGGAGAAGTTCATTGCGCGTCCGCCTCCCTGCCGAGGCCGACAGCCGGGTCGAGCGTGTTGTCGATGGCGAGCGGCGTGCCGTTGGACAGCCGGTTCTGGCCGGCGGTGACGACCACGTCACCCTCGGAAAGGCCGGAGACGATCTCGACATTGCGTCCCGAGCGGCGGCCGACGGTGACGAAGATCTGGCGCGCCTCCAGCGCCTGCGCATCGCCTTCGCCCTCCTGCCCTTCCTTCGGGCGCGCGGCATAGACGTAGTCGCCGTAGAGGCTGGTGACGACGGCGGTTTGCGGCAGCGCGATCACGCCGTCCTCCTGCGGCAACTCGACATTGATGCGCACGAACTGGCCCGGCGTCAGCCGGCCGTCGGGATTGTCGATCGCCGCGCGCACCGAGACGAGCCGGCTCGACGGGTCGACCTTGGGGTCGATGCCGGTGATCTCGCCGGCGAAGACGGTGTCGTCGCCGTCCGCCGTCAGCCGCACCTTCTGGCCGATGCGCAGCTGCGCCATGCGCTGCTCCGGCACGGTGAAGTCGGCGCGCATCGTGTCGATGTCCTGAAGGGTTACCACGGCGACGCCCGGCGTCAGGTACTGGCCCTCGTCCACGCGCGGGATGCCGAGCTTGCCGGCGAAGGGCGCGCGCAGCTGCTTCTGCTGCAGCACGG